>CAZZWJ010000005.1:2908-27113 GCA_964657875.1 uncultured Solirubrobacteraceae bacterium | reverse complement strand
ACAGCTAGTCTGTCCCGGCCCGCTCGTCTTCTATGTCCACTTCCCCCATCCGAGACACCGCCGGCACCGAGCTCTCCACGGGGCCGGACGCCGGGTTCATCGACGACGGCGGCGATCTCGGTCCCGGCATCGGTCCGTGGCATCTCGCCTGGCGCCGGCTTCGCCGTAACCGCACGGCGCTCTTCTTCGGTGGCGTCTTCCTGCTGATCATCGTGCTGTGCCTGCTCGCGCCGGTGTACTCCCACGACATCGCCCACGTGAGCCCGACCTTCGGCAACGTGACCGGCACGGTCAAGGTCGGGGGCAAGGTCAAGGACATCGTCAGCCCCACCGGGATCCCGATCGGGCCGACCTGGCATTCGCGGTATCTCCTCGGCGCCGACTCAAACGGTCGGGACACCGCCGTGCGCCTGCTCTACGGCGGGCGCAATTCCCTCTACATCGGCGCCCTGGCCACCATCCTCACGATGGTGATCGCGGTCGTGCTCGGGATCGTCGCCGGTTACTTCCGCGGCATCACCGACGGTGTGATCAGCCGGATCATGGACATCCTGTGGGCGATCCCGGCGCTGCTGCTGGGGATCACGCTCGGCACGATCATCGCCGTCGGCGGCATCGGGCCGATCAAGGGCAACCATCTCTACATCTCGGCGCTGGTGATCGGGGTGGTCTACATCCCGTACGTCGCCAAGCCGGTGCGGGGCCAGGTGCTGCAGCTGCGCGAGCGCGACTTCATCGACGCCGCCCGCCAGCAGGGGCTGTCCCACACGCGGATCATGCTGTCGGAGATCCTGCCCAACCTCGGCTCCACGATCATCGTGTTCATACCGCTCATCCTCGCCAACGCGATCCTGCTCGAGGCCGGTCTCTCCTACCTCGGCGTCGGCGTCCAGCCGCCCAACCCGTCGTGGGGGAACATGATCTCCGACGGCCTCGCCGACATCCCGGCCGCGTTCTCAAACGTGCTCGTGCCGGGCATCATGCTCGTGCTCGCGGTGCTGTCGATGAACATCTTCGGCGACGGTGTGCGCGACGCGCTGGACCCACGCTCGAAGATCCGGATCGAGCACTGATGGCCCGCTTCATCGTTCGGCGCGTGTTCGCGATGGCGCTGGTCATGGTCGTCATCGCGATCATCACCTTCCTCCTGTTCGAGGCGATCCCCAACGGCAATCCGGCGTTTCGCATCGCCGGGCGCAACGCGACGGCCGCCGAGATCCAGCACATCGACATCGAGTACGGCTTCAACAAGCCGATCTACGTCCAGTTCGTCAAGTCGATGGACAACATCTTCACCGGCAAGGCGATCTCCTACACCCAGGGCTTCAACGTCGACGACGAGATCCGCCACGACCTCCCGGTGACCCTGTGGCTCGCCTTCGGCTCGGGCATCATCTGGCTGGCGGCGGCGATCCTCATCGGCACCATCACCGCGGTCAAGGCGGGTCGCTTCGCCGACCGGGCGCTCAACGTGCTCGCGATGACCGGGGTCTCCTTCCCGCCCTTCTTCCTGGGCGCGGTGTTCCTCTACTACCTCGGCTACAAGACGAACATCTTCCCCCTCGGGGGCTACGTGTCGATCACCCACGACATCGGCCAATGGGCGCTGCATCTCGTGTTGCCGTGGATCACGCTGGCGATCCTCTACGTCGGCTTCTACTCGCGGGTGCTGCGGTCGACGATCCTCGACACCGTCAACGAGGACTACGTGCGCACCGCCCACGCCAAGGGCCTGTCGGACCGCCAGGTGCTCGTCCGTCACGTGCTGCGCAACTCGCTGATCCCGATCATCTCCCTCTGGGGGCTGGACATGGCGGCGGTGATCGGCGGCGGAGCGATCCTCGTCGAGTCGGTGTTCAACCTCCCGGGCGTCGGGCTGCTCGCCTATCAGTCGATCCAGCGGCTCGACATCATCCCGATCCTCGTGATCGTGCTCCTCACCGCGTTCGCGGTGGTGCTCTTCGCGGCGCTCATCGACATCCTCTACGCCTACCTCGACCCCCGGATCCGGCTGTCGTGAGCACGGCCGGGGAGCGACTGCTCGAGGTCGACGACCTCCACGTCTCCTTCCGCACCGAGGAGGGCTCGGTCAAGGCCGTCGATGGTGTGTCGTTCACCGTCGACCGCGGTGAGGTCGTGGCAATCGTCGGCGAATCCGGGTCGGGCAAGTCGGTGACCGCCATGACACTGATGGGGCTCACGCGAGGACCCAATGCGACCTTTACCGGAACCGCGACCTTCCAGGACACCGAGCTCGTCGGCGCCGACGACGAGCAGCTGCGCCGGGTCCGCGGCGCCGGCATCGCGATGGTCTTCCAGGACCCGATGAGCTCGCTGAACCCGGTTCAGCGCATCGGCACCCAGATCGTCGAGCAGATTCGCGTCCACGAGAAGATCTCCAAGGCGGCGGCGCTGGACCGGGCGGCGGCGATGATGGAGCGCGTCGGCATCCCCCGAGCCAAGGACCGGCTGCGCTCCTACCCGCACGAGTTCTCCGGCGGCATGCGCCAGCGCGCAATGATCGCGATGGCGCTCTCGTGCTCGCCGGCGCTGCTCATCGCCGACGAGCCCACCACCGCGCTCGACGTGACGATCCAGGCCCAGATCCTCGACGAGCTGCGTACGCTGCGCAGCGAGACCAACGCCGGGATCATCCTCGTCACTCATGACCTCGGGGTTGTCGCCGACATCGCCGACCGCGTGATCGTCATGTACGCCGGACGCGTCGTCGAGCAGGGGACCCTCGACGAGATCTTCTACGACCCCCAGCACCCCTACACCTGGGGACTGCTCGGCTCGATTCCGCTGCTCGACTCCGATCGCGCGCAGCGACTCCCCGCGATTCCCGGTCAGCCGCCGTCGCTGCTGCGCCCGCCGCCGGGCTGCGCGTTTCGCCCGCGCTGCCCCCACGCCTTTGCGGACTGCCGGGAGGTGCCGGAGCTGAAGAACCGCTCGCCGAACAGCTCCGACTCCCGGGACCGCTGCTTCCTCTCCGCCCCGGACAAGCAGCGACTGCGGGTGGTCGGCGGTCGCGTCGGCCTCGCCGCGCCCGACACGGTGCAGGCATGACGGACACCGCGACACCCCCGCCGGCGGAGACCGGCGCCGCCCGCCCGGAAGGCAAGCGCCTGCTCGAGGCCGAGCACCTCAAGGTCCTCTTCCCGGTGAAGAAGGGGATCATCGTCGATCGTACGATCGCTCACGTCCACGCGGTCGACGACGTCTCCTTCCACCTCGATTCCCAGGAGACGCTGGGAATCGTCGGGGAGTCGGGCTGCGGCAAGACGACGCTGATCCGAGTGCTCGTGCGCCTGATCGAATCGACCGGCGGGTCGATCCGCTTCCGGGGCCAGGACATCACCAAGGGCGGGCGCCGGCAGATGGAGCCCATCCGCAAGGAGATGCAGATGGTCTTCCAGGATCCGCAGGCGTCGCTGAACCCGCGCAAGCGAGTCGGTCAGATCCTCGCCACCCCGCTGTCGCTGCGGGGCGTGCCCCGGGGCCAGGTCGCCGCCGAGAGCCGGTCGCTGCTCGAGCGCGTCGGCCTCGCCCCCGACGTCCTCGGTCGCTATCCGCACGAGTTCTCCGGTGGCCAGCGCCAGCGGATCGGGATCGCCCGGGCGCTCGCGGTCAATCCGCAGCTGGTGCTGCTCGACGAGCCGGTGTCCGCGCTCGACGTCTCGATCCAGGCCCAGGTGATCAACCTGCTCGACGATCTGCAGGAGGAGTTCTCGCTCTCCTACGTGTTCGTTGCCCACGACCTCTCGGTGGTACGCCACGTGAGCGACCGCATCCTCGTCATGTACCTCGGCAAGGTGATGGAGGTGTCGCCCGCCGAGGAGCTCTACCACAAGCCGATCCATCCCTACACGTCGGCGCTCATGGGGGCGATCCCGATTCCGGATCCCCGGCGCAATCGCGCCCGCGAGCGGCTCGTCGTCACCGGCGAGCCGCCGAGCCCGATCCACCCGCCGTCCGGGTGTCGCTTCCACACCCGCTGCCCGGCGGTGACCGACATCTGCCGGTCGAGTGAGCCGCCGCTCACCGAGTACGCGGGTGGCCATCTCGCCGCCTGCCATCACCCGCAGAACGTGACCGGCGCCGAGATCTCGGCGGCGTCGCGCTCAGACGCCTCGCCGCTGAGCGCCGGCACCGAAGTCCCCGTCGCCGCGTAGCGGCTTCACCGGACCTGCGAGGCGCCGCGTGACCGGACCGGGGGAGGAGGACTCGATCGCCGTGCTGCTGCTCCGCGGGCGCCTGGAGGGCTTTGAGCTCGAGGCGCACGCCCGCTCGCTGCTCGAGATCCCGCGGGTCGTGGCGCTCGAGGCCCGCCGGCAACGCCCGCCGCGCCTGCTCGCGACCGCGGCGCCGCTGCGTCAGGCGCGTCGGCTGAGGTTCCCCGGCCGAGTGCGCCTGCTGCTGCTCTATCACCCCGCTCAGTACCCGCTCGCGCGGGCGCTCCGCGACCGCCATGACGGCGCCGACCTGTGGTACGTCGCGCCGGACCGGCTGGATGGCGGTCCGCCCGACGAGCTCGAGCAATGGCGCGAGTACGACGGCCTGGCCCGGGAGCGGGCGACGGCGACGCTCGCCCTGGCCGACCCCGCGGCGGAAGGCGGTTCGCCGACGATCTCCGACGCGACGCTGCGCGAGCGCCTGCGCGAGCTCGACGTGATCAGCCCCTATGCGTTCATGCCCGCCGGCCGTCGGTGGCGGCCGGGCCGGTAGATTGGCGGCGATGCGCACCCCCGCCGAATGGGAGCCCCACGATCACACGATCATGGGCTGGCCGTGCCGGGAGGCGCTGTGGGGTGAGACGCTCGCCCAGGCACGCGCGGCCTACGCGGGCGTCGCGAACGCGATCGCCGCCTTCGAGCCGGTGGTGATGATCGCCAACGCCGGTGAGCAGGCCGCGCAGGCGCGGTCGCAGTGCGCCGCGGGCGTGGAGATCGTCGAGCTGCCCCTCGACGACTCGTGGCTGCGTGACTGCGGTCCGATCTACACCTTCGGTGACGACGGTTCCCGGGTCGCGGTCCACTTCGCCTTCAACGCGTGGGGCGAACGGTTTCTGCCCTACGACCGTGATGCGGCGGTCGGCGCGCTCATCGCCGAGCATCTCGGCGACTCGGTCCGCGAGGCGGATCTCGTGCTGGAGGGAGGATCGATCCTCACCGACGGGGCGGGGACGCTGCTCACGACCGAGCAGTGCCTGCTGCACCCCAACCGCAACCCGGGCCTCGGGCGGGAGGAGATCGAGGCGGCGCTCGGCGCTCACCTCGGCGTGGAGCGCTTCGTGTGGCTGGGGCAGGGGCTCGTCGAGGACCGGGACACCGACGGCCACGTCGACCTGATCGCGGCGTTCACCCGGCCCGGGCGGGTGCTCCTGCAGAGCGCTCCGGCGTCCAACCCCAACCACGAGCACACCGAGGCGAACGCGCGGCGACTGCGCGACGCCGGCATCGACGTGGTCGCGATGGAGCTCCTGCCCTACGCCGAGGTCGCCGGTGAGCCGGTCGCGGTCAGCTACATGAACTTCTACATCGCCAACGGCGCCGTGATCGTTCCCGTCACCGGTGAGGATCCCGACGCCGACGAGCAGGCGATGGCGGTGATCGCCGCCGAGTTTCCGGGCCGCGAGGTGGTGACGGTCGCCGGATCGGTGCTCGCCTACGGCGGCGGCGGGCCGCACTGCATCACCCAGCAGGTCCCGACCGCGTCATGACCCCTCACACGCCATGCCCCCGCAGCTGATCCTCGCCACCACGGTCGCGTCGTCGCCGGCCCGGACCCGGGCGCCCGAGCGCGCTCCGCTGCGCCTCGGGTTGGTGCAGGAACGCTGGCACCCCGATCCCGACGTACACCGCGAGGCCCTCGCGACCGGCATCCGGATGGCCGCCGCGGAGGGCGCCCGGATCGTCTGCCTGCAGGAGCTCACGCTCTCCGCCTATTTCGCGGTCACCCCCGACGGGCCGCAGGCGGTCGGCGCCCAGCCGGAGGATCTCGCCACCGGGCCGACGGTCGCCTTCGCCGCGGAGCTCGCGGTCGAGACCGGGGTTCATGTCCACGCGTCGCTGTTCGAGCGCGCCGACGCCGACGACGGTCTCGGCTACAACACCGCGGTCGTGGTCGCGCCCGACGGCCGGCTCGTGTCCCGCACCCGCAAGCTGCACATCCCGGTGACCGCCGGCTACTACGAGAACCGGTACTTCCGGCCCGGCCCCCCGGACGGAGAATCGGCGGCGGATCTTCCCGACGGGGCGTTCCCGCTCACCCCGGTCCCGATCGGCTCCGACCCCGCGGGCGACTGGGCGGCGCTCGGCTGCCCGACGTGCTGGGATCAGTGGTTTCCCGAGCTCGCGCGCGCGTACTCGCTGCAGGGCGCCGAGGTGCTCGTCTACCCGACGGCGATCGGCTCCGAGCCCGACCATCCGGGCTTCGACACCCAGCCGCTGTGGGAGCGGGTGATCGTCGGCAACGGGATCGCCAACGCGACGTTCATGGTCGCCGTCAACCGGATCGGCTCCGAGCCCCCGCTGACCTTCTACGGCTCGAGCTTCATCTCAGACCCCTACGGCCGGATCCTCGTCCAGGCCCCGCGTGACGAGCCCGCGGTGCTCGTCGCCGACCTCGATCTCGACCAGCGCCGTGACTGGCTGGAGCTCTTCCCGTTCCTCGCCACCCGCCGCCCGGACGCCTACGGTTCCCTGGCCTCCTCGTGATCGAGACGCGTTATGCGTCTTGGGCTTCGGCCGGCGCTGGGCGGGTGCTGACGTCGTGCAGGCGTCTGGTCAGGTAGCGACGTTCGGCGTCGGTGCGCGCGAGGCTGCGAGCCTCGCGGTAGGCATCGGCGGCTTGCGGGTTCCGGCCGAGTCTGCGTAGGAAATCGGCGCGGGTGGCGTGCAGGAGGTGGAAGTCGCGCAGCCGGCCCGACGCCTGGAGCTGGGCGACGAGCGCGAGGCCATCCTCGGGGCCGGTTGCCATCCCGATGGCGACGGCGTGGTTGAGCTCGACGAGCGGGTTGGCTGTGACCTCGAGCAGCCGCTCGTACAGGGTGGCGATCCGGGGCCAGTCGGTCGCGCCGGCGTGCGGGGCGTTGGCGTGACACGCGGCGATGAGAGCTTGAAGCTGATAGGGGCCGACGGCGTCCCGGTGGACAGCCACGTCGAGGATCGCGTTCGCCTCGTGGATGTCGGTTTGGATCCAGCGGGAGCGGTCCTGGTGCTCCAGCGTGATCAGGTCGCCTGAGGGCTCGGTTCGAGCCTGGCGCCGGGAGTGTTGAAACAGCTGCAGCGCAAGCAGTCCACCGGTCTCGGGCTCGTCTGGCATCAGCCCGTTGAGCAGGCGCGCGAGGCGGATCGCCTCCGTGCACAGCTCGACCCTGATCAGCTCATCCCCCGTCGAGGCCGCGTACCCCTCGTTGAACGTGAGGTAGAGCACGGCAAGCACGCCGCCCGTGCGCTCGTGGCGCAGGTGCGGGGGCGGGACGCGGTACGGGATGCCGGCGTGCTGGATCTTGTGCTTGGCGCGGACCAGTCGTTTGGCCATCGTGGCCTCGGGGACCAGGAACGCGTTCGCGATCTCCGTGGTCGTCAGGCCGGCGAGCGCGCGGAGCGTCAGCGCGACCCGACCCTCGAGCGGGATCGCCGGGTGACAGCAGGTGAAGATCAGCCGCAGGCGGTCATCCTCGATCCCGCTGTCATCGCCCGGATCGTCCTCCTCCCCCTCCGCGGATCCATCGTCGAGCAAGGCCGCAGCCTCCCGCAGTCGCGTCTCCCGCATCCGTTCGTGGCGGAGCCGGTCGATCGCCCGGTGACGCGCCACGGTCATCAGCCAGGCGCCGGGTTGACGGGGAACCCCTTCGCCCGGCCATCGTCGAGCCGCCTCGGCAAATGCCTGCTGCGCGCAGTCCTCGGCCAGATCCCAATCGCGGGTGCGACCGATCAGCGCAGCCACGATCCGCCCCCACTCCGTGGTGAAGGCCTCCTGCAGCGCCAGCGTCGCCTGAGGACTCATCCCCCGGCGAACGGGCGCAGCTCAAGGCAACCGAACCGGGCGACTGGATGCTTGGCCGCCACCTGCATCGCCTCATCCAGGTCCGCGCAGTCCAGGATGTCGAACCCCGCGATCTGTTCCTTGGTCTCCGCAAACGGACCATCCGTGATCACGACCTCGCCGGCGCGAACGCGGATCGTCGTGGCGTCCTGCACGCCCGCCAGTTCCTGGCCCTGCAACCGCACGCCGCGCCCATCCATCTCCTGCACCCACGCCGCCGCCTCGGGACCGATTGTCATCCGTTGCTCCTCGGTGAGCTCGATCGACGGGTCGCCGCACACCAGCATCAGGTATCGCATCTGAGTCCTCGCCTTCTTGAGTATCCGTATCCGAGCTCACTCCGAGAGGTGCGCCCCAGGTGACGGCCCGCGCGCAGCCCGTCTGCCTCTCGACCTCCCGGGCCACAGCCATGATCATCATCGGGTGCATCGAGACCTCATCGGGTCTGATGATCGATTCAATACCCCAACGACGAACCAGCCCGGCGAAATGGACACCCCCGCACCGCGACTTGAAAAACGCCGAGCCGGCAAGAGATCTCGCCGGCCGGCATCGATGACCGACGCGTCGTCGCAGTCCAACCATCCCGATGAGTGCGGCGCGACCGGCTGCGGTCCTCAGTTGTCGGGAACGTGCAGCTCGCGCAGTCCGATCGCGTTGTAGTGATTGGAGAGGCTGAAGTTCCCGTTGCGGGCCCCCTGGCGGTTGACCTCGCTCGCGCCCGTCGACCGGTGACCGGTGAGGATGAGACGAAGCCCCGCGGCCGTCTGCGCATCGCCCCGGGCCTGATAGCGCTCGCCCTCAAGCCACGCCGTCCGGCCCGGCTGCTGGATCGCCTCGGTCGGCAGGTGCTCGACGACGTGGATGGCGGCGTTGGCCGCGCGCTGGTTGCGGGTGACCTCCGTGATCGTGCGCAGCTCCTCGGCGCGGGATCCGACCCCGCCGACGTCCTGGCGCAGTTTCGGGGTCTCCTTGGTGAGGTAGGCCACCAGCGGGTTTGAGGGGGCCGCCAGCGCCGGAGTGGCGCCCACCCCCAGCGCGGCGAATGCGGAGGCGGCGATCAGCAGGCGACGGGGCGTGCAGGACATTGGGAACTCCTGGAATCGATGTGGGTGGCGGCGCCCCCCGTGCCGTTTCGGCGGGGAGCGTGATCCGCGCTCTACCTGGATATGTCGCCACGTGCTCGATCGTTGCAGCGTTTCGTCGATGGATCGATCTCGTCCGCGGACGGGACTGAGCTCACCGTCGCTCGTCCCGAACACGAGGACCATCCATGCCTCCGGCGCAGCCTCGTCAGTGAGATCGAGCTGGACGGAGGGCACGATCCCGTCGCCGAGCGCGACCTCGGTGTCTGTCGCACCGACACCCTTCACCAGCCGTTGACGTGCACCACCGCGTCGAGATCCGCCCGCGGCCCGGGCTTGAAATCGGTCCCCTTGGTGTAGGCGACGGGCAGCAACACGCCCTGGCGGACGTTCTCAGGAAGCCCGAGCAGGTTCGCCACGTCGGACTCGTAGGCGAGGTGCAGGGTTGTCCACGCCGAGCCCAGTCCGCGGGCGCGCAGAGCCAGCTGCAGACTCCAGGCTGCGGGCAGCAGCGAACCCCATACTCCGGCCTGGTTGCCGGTCGGCAGACCGGCGTCGCCGACGACGATCGCACCGATGACCAGCACCGGCACCTGAGCCATGACGTCGCTGAGGTAGTCCGAGCTTGAGGCCATCCGCTGCTGGGCGGGGGTCGTCGCCGGTCTCGATCCGCGATAGGCGTCGTAGGACCGCTTGTAGAACGCGGCCACCTGCGCCTTGACCTCCGGATCGGTGAGCACGATCCAATGCCACTGCTGGGCGTTGCCGCCCGACGGAGCCTGCAGAGCCACCGCCAGCGCCTCGCGCACCACCTCAAGCGAGACTGGACGATCGAGGTCCAGTCGCTTGCGAACCGCGCGCGTGGTACTCAGCAACTCATCCGAGTTCAACGCCAGTAGTTCGGTCATCTCCGTCTCCGTGTTCGCTCTCGCATTCGATGCGCCCAGACCCGGGTCTCAACTGACTCACGAGCCCAAGCCCACCCGATCGGGGTCTTGCCGCAGGACTCCTGGCCGGGCGGGTCAGGACGGACCGGCACCACTGCTCACCCCACGGCCCTCCGGCAGTCCGGCGGGAAGCGTGTGGTGGCGCCGCCACGAGCGCGACACACTGCAGGTGCGCCACAGGCGGTGGGTGATGCCCCGGTAGATCGGCACCGTTCCCGCGATCAGGTCGTGGGCGTAGCGATCGCTCGTGCACGTGATGCTCGTGTTGTAGTGCAGATCGGTGTAGCCGAGCTTCTTGAGCGCCGAGCAGTAGGCGTCGATACCGGTCTCGGGGTTGGGGGCGACCCGCGCGCCCCGGGTGGTGAAGAAGCGCGACATCCCCTGCAGCAGCTCGTACTGCAGGACGCTCGCGTCGGGGGTCACCGCGTCGATCAGCGACACGTAGCCGTAGGTCTCCCCCTCGAAGTCGTAGCCGAGCAGCGGCGTGCCGTTGCCGCGGGTCGCCGAGAACTGCTCCATGACGCTGTCGTAGCGGGCGAAGAACTGCGGCTCACGCCGGGGTCCGCCGGGCGCGGGGGTCGGCAGCGGCAGCAGCGACGGCCGCAGACGGAAGTACGGCTCCTGGTCGACGCGGAGGTCGTGGTGGGGCGCCCAGAACACGTCGAAGCGCAGCCCGATGTTGCAGCGGCTCGCCTGCCCGAAGGTGTCCGCGGTGCTCTGCAGTGCGGCATGCAGTCCCGCGTCGGGCCGACCGGCGCCGGGGCTCGCCTGGTGATCGATCGAGCCGTTCAGGTTGCGGAAGCGCACCGAACCGAATGTCTCGTAGGCGACATGCCACACCGCGCGGGTCCCGTGGGCGCACACGTCGCGGCCGGTGGTGACCGACTCCACCGGCCGCGCTCCGGCGCTCGTCGCTGCCGCCCCGGCAGTGGCGCCGGTCACGGCGAGCGCGGTGAGCAGCCGGGTGAGTCGCATCCGCATGACCCGCAGTTTCCCGCTTGACGGGGAGGTGAAACACGGCCCGTCCGGCGCGATGAGCCCGCCTCGATCGCCGAGCGTCGGGAGTGGCTCACCGAGACCTCCAGGATGGGGTACCCGGGCAGCGACGGGGCCACGTGGCGAGACCTCGTCCTGCTCCAGAAGACCTTCGCCGGCTCACCGACCCCGGCCGAAAGTGGGCGCCAACGCTCTGCCGGGCCAAGGAGCCCCTCGCGGTGAGCCCGACGAGCCGAGCGGGCAGGAGACGCAGGACTCCCGGGGCGCAATCCGGGACGCCCGGGGCGCGTGTCAGCATCGGTGCCATGAGCAGCGCCGCGACCGCCACTTTCGCCACCGAGGCTCTCGAGCGGCTGCGCACGCTCACCGGCGACCCCGCCGCGGACTTCCGCGACGGGCAGCTTGAGGCGATCGCCGACGTCATCGCCGACCACGGCCGGGTGCTGTGCGTGCAGCGGACCGGGTGGGGCAAGTCGGCGGTCTACTTCCTGGCGACCTCGCTGCTGCGCGACCCGCCCGCCCCCGCCGCCGCACGGTCCTGGGGCTCCCGAGGCCCCGCTGGACCCACCCTGATCATCTCGCCCCTGCTCGCGCTCATGCGCAACCAGCTCGCCGCCGCCGCGCGGCTCGGACTCGCCGCCCACACCGTCAACTCGACCAATCGCGAGGAGTGGGATTCGGTCCGCGACGCGCTGGCCGCCGACGCGCTCGACCTGCTCCTGATCAGCCCCGAGCGCTTGAACAATCCGCGCTTCCGGGAGGACATGCTGCCGCTGTTCGCCGCCTCGGTGGGCCTGCTGGTGATCGACGAGGCCCACTGCATCTCCGATTGGGGGCACGACTTCCGGCCCGACTACCGGCGGGTGCGGGACATGCTCGCGTCGCTGTCGCCACACGCCTCGGTGCTGGCGACGACCGCGACGGCCAACGACCGCGTCGTCGCCGACGTGAGCGAGCAGCTCGGGGCCGCCGCGTCGCCGGTGCCGGCTGTGGCGCATCCGGCGCTGCGCACCTACCGGGGGCCGCTCGCGCGGACGAGCCTGCGCCTGGAGGTCGTCGACCTGCCTCAGCCCGCCGCGCGGCTCGCGTGGCTCGTCGAGCACCTGCCGAGCTTCGCCGGCAGTGGGATTGTCTACACGCTCACCAAGCGCGACTGCGATCAGGTCACCGAGTTCCTGAACGCGAACGGCGTCTCGGCGCTCGCCTACAGCGGCGATCAGGACGGCGACGCGCGGGTGGCGACCGAGGCGCGGCTGCTCGCCAACGACGTGAAGGCGGTGGTCGCCACGAGTGCGCTCGGGATGGGCTACGACAAGCCCGACCTCGGCTACGTCGTGCACTACCAGGCGCCCGGTTCGGTCGTCGCCTACTACCAACAGGTCGGGCGCGCCGGCCGCGGCGTCGAACGCGCCGACGCCGTCCTGCTGCGCGGCGGCGAGGACCGCCGGATCCAGGACTTCTTCATCGAGCAGTCGTTTCCGGCGCGGGAGCGGGTGACCGCGGTGCTCGGCGAGCTCGCCGACGCCGGAGCGTCCGGGCGCACGACCCGCGAGCTGATGGCCGCCGTCAACCTCGGCATGGGCCGCCTGGAGGCGATGCTGAAGATCCTCGATGTCGAGGGCGCGGTCCGGCGTGCCGGAACCCGCTGGGCGCTCGTCCCGGACTCGGGGTGGAGCTATGACGAGGCACGCTACGCCCACGTCACCGCGCTGCGTCGCGCCGAGCAGGCGGCGATGGCCGGCTACGGCGCCGACGGCCGCTGCCTGATGCGCACCCTCCAGGAGGAGCTCGACGATCCGGACCCCGGCGACTGCGGGCGCTGCGCGGTGTGCGCCGCCCCGCGCTACGCCGACCCGCCCGACCCCCGCCTCGTCGAGCTGGCCGCCCGCCATCTGCGCGCCCGGCCGGTGGTGCTCGAGGTCAAGAAGATGGCCCCGGACGCGAATGGCACGATGCGCAAGATCGCCGAGGGCGCGCGGCTGCAGGGCGGCTGGGCGCTGGCGCGCGTCGGCGACGGCGGCTGGTGGCCCGCGGTCGAGCGCGGGCTCGCCGCCGGCGAGTTCGACGGCGAGGTGATCTCGGCGCTCGCCGACGTCGTGCGCAGCCAGGTCCCCGGTGCCGCGTGGGTGACGGCCGTGCCGAGCGTGCGGCTGGGCGAGACGCTCGAGCGGCTCGCGGTGCGGCTGGCGACCGCGTGCGCGATCCCGCACGTCGCGCTCCTGCGTCGCACCGAGGTGCGCCCGCCCCAGCGTGAGATGGAGAATGCGGTCCAGCAGGCCGCGAACGTCCGCGGGGCCTTCCGGGTCGACGGCCCGCCGCCCCGCGGGACCGGTGTGCTGCTCGACGACCGCCGCTCCTCGGGCTGGACGCTCGCGATGGTGGGCGGTCAGCTGCGGATGGCGGGTGCCGAGCGGATCGTGGCGCTCACGCTCGCCACGGTGCTCTGAGGCGCGAGGGTCCGGGACCGGCGATCGACCGTCGGGCTAGCGGTAGTCGTCGGGGTCCTCGGCGACCGGATCCTCCGGCGCGTCGGCGGGCGCCTGCGCCTCCAGCTCGGCGCGGGCCTGGGCGAGCTGCGCACGTCGCACCGCCCCGATCTGCGGGATGTGGGGATCGATCTCGTGCAGTGCATCGAGCAGTGCCGAGGCCGAGGCGAGTCGCGCGAACCACTTGTGGTCGGCGGGGACGACGTACCACGGCGCCCATTCGGTGCTGGTGTGGGAGAGCATCTGGGAGAACGCGTCCTCGTATTGCTCCCAGTGCTCGCGCTCGCGGATGTCGGCGGCTGAGAACTTCCAGTTCTTCTCCGGGAGGTCGCAGCGGCGCAGGAAACGGATCCGCTGCTCCTCCTTGGAGATGTTGAGGAACAGCTTGACGATCCGCACCCCACGCTCGGAGAGCTCGCGCTCCCACGCGTTGATCTCGTCGTAGCGCTCGTGCCAGATCCCCTCGTGGGCGCTCAGGCCACGCGCCTCCAGCAGATCCGGGTGCACGCGGACGACGAGCACCTCCTCATAGTGGGAGCGGTTGAAGACCGCGATCTCACCCGGCCCCGGGAGTCGCTGGCGGTAGCGCCACAGGTAGTCGTGCTCGAGCTCCTCGTCGGTCGGCTGCTTGAAGCTGTGCACCTTGACCCCGGCGGGGTTGACACCGCTGAGGACGTGGCGGATCGTGCCGTCCTTGCCGCCGGCGTCCAGCGCCTGGAGGATGAGCAGCACCGACTGCTGATCCTCGGCGGCGAGTTTCTGCTGCTCGTCGCTGATGATCTTCACGGCCGCCTTCAGCAGCCGCTTGCCGGTCGGCTTGTCCGCCACGCCGACGGTCTGGGCGGGATCGAAGTCGTCGGGCAGGCGCACCGCCTCCCCGGGCGTCACGAGCAGCGGGGCGCTCACGCCGAGGATCCGCTGCGCGCGCTGGTCGCTCATCCGTGGTGGGTGACGCTGAGGGCGGCGCCCGCGCCGGCGGCCGGCTGGGCGCTCAGCCGGGAGTAGAAGGCGGCGGCGACCCGTTCGGCATGTCGCTTGGCCTGGGTGGCGCGCGGGCCTGTGAACAGCTCGTCGACGGTCGTCCGCCACAGCCACAGCCACCGCTCGAAGTGGCCGGCGTACAGCGTCACCTTGGCGTTGAGCGCCGCGTGGGGGGCGAACGCCCCGCCGGAGTAGGTGTGCGCGCCGAGCAGCACCGTCTCCCAGAACGCGGTGATCCGCGGCACGTGGGTGTCGAGGTCGAGGTGGGCGACGTCGGTGAAGATGAAACCGAGGATCGGGTCGGCGAGCGTGCGCGTGTAGAAGGCGCGGACCAGGCGCTCACAGTCCGCGCGCGTGTCGATATCGGCGGGGGTCATCCCCCTCAGCATATGGGCGGTGGGTCTCCGCGTGGCCGACGACGTTCCGAGGCGCTTCGCGGGGTCCGGACGCCCCGGTTTCCGGGCTGCGGTGATCCGTTGTGTCGGCGAGCCCGTAGTTTGCACCAGGCGCGATCACCTTCGCGTCGATGATTGAAAGGGAGTACAGAATGGCTTCAGAGCTTCCAGGAAGCGACGAGACGCCTCGTGGGCAGAACCGACGCTCGTTTCTGCGGACTTCGGGTGGCGTGGCCACGGGCATCGCCGTGACCGTCCTGCCGACCGGAGTGGTGGCGCTCGCCGCGCCGGCCGCCGACGCCAAGACGACGCCGGCCTCGGCCGCCAAGGCGGAAGGCGACGTGCCCCACGAGACGGTGATGGCCTACGTCCACGACGCCGAGCACGGCATCGTGACGGTCGTATCCGGCACCACCGAGCGAACCTACCGCGACCCTGCACTTGCCAAGCGTCTGCACGACGCCGCGCACGCGTAGAGCGCCTGAGAAAGAGAGAAGTCATGTCATCGCATCGCGAGGCACCGGAGATCAGCCAGGATCCGGTCGCCGACAACACCGACACGTACGCGTTCGTCAGCCCTGACGCGCCGGACACGGTCACCATCATCTCCAACTACATCCCGCTGGAGGCGGCCGCTTCGGGGCCGAACTTCTACGCGTTCGGTGATGACGTCCGCTATCGGATCTACGTCTCCAACGACGGCACCAGTCAGCCGAATCTCGCCTTCGAGTTTCACTTCACGTCGCACATCATCGACGGCAAGACGTTCCTGTACAACACCGGGCCGATCAGCTCGATCTACGACAAGACGTTCAACCATCGTCAGACCTACTCGGTCGAGCTGCTCAAGGGCACTGACGCGATCATGAATGCGACCACCGGCGTCAACAAGAAGCCCGACACGCACCTGCTCGCCGACAATCTCGCGTGCCCCCCGTGCAACATCGGGCCGAGCTCGACCCCGAACTACCCGGCGCTCGCCGCCGAGGCGGTACACGAGCTCAAGGGTGGCATCAAGGTGTTCGCCGGACAGCGCAACGACGGCTTCTTCGCCGATCTCGGGGCGGTCTTCGACCTCGCCGATCTGCGGCCGTTCCAGAGCCTGCACCTCAGCTCGATGATCGCCAACGCCCCGGGGATCGACACCCTGGCCAGCGGCGTCAACGTCCACACGATCGCGATCCAGGTCCCGATCTCCCAGCTCACGCGCCACGGCACCAAGCCCACCGACGTGATGGCTGCGGACTCGACGATCGGTGTCTGGGCCGCCGCGAGTCGCCGCAAGATGGCGGTCCGCGGTGACGGCAAGAGCAAGGGCAACGAGTCCGGTCCGTGGGTGCAGGTGTCACGGCTGGCCAATCCGCTGTTCAACGAGCTGCTGGTCGGGCTCAACGAGAAGGACTACTGGAACCGCAGCTACCCGGCTCAGGACAAGTACTTCGCCGCCGGCGTGCTGCATCCCGGCCTCGCGGAGCTGCTGCCCACGCTGTACCCGAACACGTTCCCCAACCTCGCCTCGTTGAACGCGTCGAAGAAGCCGCGTGCCGACCTGGAGGCGATTCTGCTCACCGGTCTGCCGGCGGGCGTCGTGCCGGGCTTCCAGAACAACACGGGCAAGGTGCTCGCCGACATGCTGCGGCTCAACGTCGCGGTGCCGCCGACCGCCAGCCCCAATCCGGCGGGTCTGGTCGCCGGCGATGCGGCCGGGTTCCCGAACGGGCGCCGGGTGATCGACGACATCGTCACGATCGAGCTGCGGGCCCTCGCCGGTCTCACCTACTCGCTCGTGGATCCGTCCTACACCCCGGATGCGGCCGCCAAGGCGGTCACCCAGGGCGTTGCCGAGCCCACCAGTGGGGCCGCGGGCCCCGGAACGCTGGGAGGCAATCGCTTCCTGACCACGTTCCCGTACCTGGGCTCGCCCTACGACGGATACGACGTGCCGGCGGCCGCTGCCGCCTGAGTGCCGACCGGGGCCTCGCCCCGGTCCTCCGTCCCGACCTCGCCCGGCTTCTCCGTCACGTCGACGGGGGCCGGGCGGAGTCTTTGCGCAAATCCCTTCCACGCAGGAGATCCTCCATGCCCGACGAACCCGTCGCCCGCCCTCACCCCGAGCCCGTCGTGCTCGACATCGGCGGTGACATCGGTGCCCTGGTCGTCTACTCAGACGCCGAGTTCATCGACACGCCGGTCGAGGTCAGTCCCACCGGCTCCGACGACGAGCGCTTCCACCAGCACGTGCTCGAGCGTCCGATGCCCGGCGGCACGAGCTACGCCGCCGTCTTCGACAAGATCACCGAGGGCCGCTACACGCTGTGGTTTCAGGGCGAGGCCCGCGAGCGTGAGTTTCAGATCACCGGCGGCGCGGTCGCCGAGGTCAACTGGAGTGCGGTCCCGGCGGCCTGATCCCGTCGGTCGACGATCGGCTGGTCGCTGCGCCAGGATGTGAGGCGCGATGGTCCCCGCCGCCGACCATGAGTTCTTCACCGCCGCCGCGGCTGCGACCGGCACGCTGATCGGATTGCTGTTCGTCGCGCTCTCGGTCTGGCAAGAGAGCGACGACGGCCGCGGTCGCGTCGAGACCCACCGTCTGCGTGCGGCGGCGGCGCTCACCGGCTTCATCAACGTGCTCACCCTCTCGCTGTTCGCGCTCATACCGCAGGACGACTTCGGTGAGACCACGACGGTCCTCGCGATCGTCGGTCTCGTCTCCGTCCTCGCGTCCGGCCTGAGAGTCGTGCGGCTACGCCGCGACGGGGTCGGCGTGCGCGTGCGAGACCTCGTGTTCGTCGCCGGCGGTGGCGTGCTGTTCGTCATCCAGCTGCTGAGCGGCACGATGCTCTGGGAGCACCCCCATCGGTCCGGCCTGGTGCAGGACCTCGCCGAGCTCATGATCTTCTTTTTGCTGTTCGCGATCGCCCGCTCCTGGGAGCTGATCGGTGGCCCCGAGGTGGGGTTCGTCCGCGAGGCCGCCCAGATCCTCCACCGGCCATCCGACGCAGAGCCTCGCCCGCCCGTGGGCGCCGGCGCCAGCGCCGTCGACGCCGCGGACCCGAGCCCCTCGAGCCCGGCCGCAGACGCCGCGGAATCGGCCGACCCTGGCGGACCCGCGAACCCCGTCGACCCTTAGCGCCTCACGGCCTGCCCCGTCCGACCCCGTCAACTCCCGTCCGGGTCAGGCGACGCGTTCGCCCCGCCCGCCGCGCCGGGCCCGCGCCAACGTCGTCTCATAGCCGAGGCCGAGGTCGGCCAGCGACCGCTCCCAGCTGCGCTCGCGCACGGCGGCGAGTCCCGCGCGACGCAGGCGCGCGGCGAGCAGCGGGGTCGCGGTCACCGACACCAGGGCCGCCGCCAGCGCGTCGGGGTCGGCGGCGGTGAGCAGTCCGGTCTCGCCGTCGCGCACGAGGCTCGCCGGCCCGCCCGCGTTCACCGCGACGACCGGCAGGCCGCTCGCCTGCGCCTCGAGCAGGACCTGACCGAAGGTGTCGGTGACACTCGCGAACAGGAACGCGTCGGCGCTCGCGTAGGCGCGCGGCAGCGCCTCGCCGTTCAGCCATCCGAGGAACGTCGCGTGCTCACCCAGGCGCTCGCGCAGGACGTCCTCCTCGGGGCCGCCGCCGGCGAGCAGCAGGTGCAGCCGCGGGTCACGGACCCGGGCGGCGAGGAACGCGTCGGCGAGCAGCTCGACGCCCTTCTCCCGGGTGAGGCGCCCCGCGTACAGCACGTTGACGGTGTCACCGAAGCGGCCCGGCTCCCGCAGCGCCGGGTCAAAGCGGGTGAGATCGACGCCGCGGTCCCAGCGGCCGATCCGCTCGGGGGGGATGCCGAGGCAGACGAGGCGCTCGTCGCTGGCGGGACTGGGGGAGAGCACCGTCGCGCACGCCCCGTAGAAGCTCGCGAGGCCCGCGGTGGCCAGGCCCTGCAGCGCACCGGAGCCCGAGCGCACGCCGGCGTAGGTGGCCAGCTCGGTGTGGTAGCTGCCGAGTACCGGCAGCTGGAGCGCGCGCGCGAGCAGGGCCGCGCCGATGCCCGCGGGTCCGGGGGAGACGAGGTGCACGAGGTCGTAGCGTCCCTCCGCGAGCGCCTCGACGATCGCCGGCAGTCCGGGCACCCCGATCCTCAGCCCGGGGTAGAAGGGGACCTCGATCTCGGTCACCGCGGACAGGCGGCGGTCGACGTCGGCGTCGGTGCCGATCACCTCGACGTCGTGGCCGGGGACGCCCCGCTCGCGGATCTGGGCGATCGCGGCGGTGACGCCGTGCATCGACCCGAGCCCGTCGGCGACCAGGGCGACCCGCGGTCGGTCGCCGTCGGCGCGGGTCAGCCGCAGCTTCTCCCGGCCCAGGAACGCCGATGACACCGCGTAGGGGATCGTCGGGATGCAGGCCGCGAAGAGCGAGCCCGCCGGGCCCAGGAGGTCCCCCGAGCCGGCGCTCACCGCCTCCCGGAGCTCATCGACGGCGTCGCGCAGCGCGCGCTCGTGGATCCGGCGGGAGCGGCGCATGAGGTCGGGGTGACTGAGCTCGCCGTCCTGGAGGGCGCGCAGGATCCCGGCGGGGGGAAGACCGAGGTCCATCGACTCCTGCCAGGCCTGCAGCAGCGCGCGGGCGTCGCCGGCGCCGAGGTCGGTGCGGGTGCGGCCGCTGCGCACCTCGCCCTCGGACATGATCCGCTCGATGATCCGCAGGACCGCTCCCGGGTTCGGCGCGGGCTCCCCGTCGGTCTCGCCGTGGGCGCGGATCGCGAGCGCGATCGCCGCGTGCGCCCACTTCGCCGCCGACCCCTGGGCGCCGTGGGCCTCGACGTCGCCGCGGCGCAGGTGAGCGAGGAACTCGGCGGGAGTCGCACTGGCGGGGCTCTGCGTGAACGTCGCCCCGATGTCGATTCCGGCGTGATCGTCTGAGCCCCCGATGGCGGTGCCGCCATGGGTCTCGATGTAGACGTACGCCGGAAGGTTGAGCTCCTTGGCGCGCGACCCGTTGCGGGTCTCCCAGACGGGGAAGAGCTGCGCCAGGCGGCGGCGGTGGCGGGCGGTGAGCGGCGCCCCGACCGCGAAGAACGGGTGGGCGAGCGCGCACGCGATCCGGCGATCGGCGAGGTAGGCCGCGCACGTCTCGACGTCGTCACGGTGCGCCTGCAGCCACTCGTGATCCTCGCCGGTGATCCCGTAGCAGAGGACGTGCACCGCCTGGGGCTCGCCCTTGAAGGAGGCGGTGAGCTCCTCGGAGACGAAGGTGTCGGGCAGGTGGGCGAGCGTGAGCGCGCCGTCGATCGTGTCGTGATCGGTGATCGTCACGAAGTCCATGCCGCGGCGCTTGGCCAGGTCGTAGACCTCAGCGGGCTCGGTCGCGCATTCGGGCAGGTGAAGCGAGCGCTGGATCCCCAGCTTCGACAGCTGTGACGCCGTCGAGTGCACGTGCATGTCACAACGGCTGGTCTTGATCATGTTCTGAAAGGATTCCCCTGTAAATGAGGATTTTCGTGAACAACCCGGGCATTCGCTGTGACGATTCGGTGAACCGCAGCGGACGTGAACCCGAGGCCGAGAACCATGCGCTCCATGTCAGCCACCGGTTACTCACCGACGCTCGCCGACGATCTCGTGCTCGTCCGCGGTCAGGTGACAGTGCAGGTGACCCCCCGGCCGTTCGCGCTCACCGTGCGGCGTGGGCGGCGCACCCTGTTGCGGGCCGGCGGCGCGTGGGCCGGCGACGGCGTGGCCCACGACATCCTGTTGCAGTTCACCGAGGGTGTCGTCCCCGCCGAGGAGGCCAACACGCTGATCCGGGTGCTGTGGGCGGAGGTGGAGTCCCACGATCGATCGGCGCCGGTGCTCACGCTCGCGCTCGGGCTCGACGACGGATGGGCGGGGAACCTGCGGATCGCACTGCCGGGCCGTGACCGGGTGTCGCTGCGCCTGGAGGTCGGTGGGTCCCCGCTGCGCCTGGGCGTGGACTGGGAGCGGCGCGCCGAGGAGCGACTGGTCGGCCTCGGGATGCGCCACCACACCCGGCTGGATCAGGCCGGGCGTGATATCCAGCTCGGCGCCGACCGTCGCTACACGGGTCCCGACTGCCCACGTGAGATGGCCGACGAGGGCGGAATCCCCCAGGGCGACTGCGCCCCGGTGCCGTGGCTGCTCTCCAGCCGCGGCTATGGCGTGTGGTGCCCGACGGCCGCCAACGGCACCCGCTTTGACCTTGCCGGTGAACGCATCTCGGTGTCGACGCGGGTCCACGGAGGTCCGTTTGCGCTGGAGCTCATCTGCGCGCCGACGCCGGCCGGCTGTCTGCGGCGGCTGTGCGAGCTCACCGGTTCACCGGCGCTGCTGCCCGAGTGGGGCTACGGCTTCTGGAAGAGCCGCGACGTCCACGAGCACCAGGATGACGTGCTCGACGACTTCCTCGGATTCCGCCGCCACCACATCGCGCTCGACGCGGTCGTGATCGATTCACCGTGGGCCACCCAGTACAACACCTGGCAGTTCAACCCCCACCAGTTCCCCGACGCCGCGTGGATGATCCAGGCGATGCGCGCCTCCGGGGTGCGGACGGTGGTGTGGGTGACCCCGTGGGTGAACCTCGACTCCCGCGACGGTCAGATCCCACCTCAAGCCGAGTCCGAAGCGCTGCACGCCGCGCCCGCCTCCAACTACGCCCCGGGCGCCGCCGCCGGTCACTTCGTCGCCGAGCCCGACGGGGAGCCCTACGTGACGCAGTGGTGGATGGGGACCGGTTCGCCGATCGACCTCACCAGCCCCGCCGCCGAGGCGTGGTGGCGTGAGCAGGCCAAGGGGGTGCTCGCGCTCGGGGTCGCCGGGATCAAGGCCGACGACGGGGATGGCTACTACATCCCCGACCGGGTCCGCCTCGCCGACGGCCGCCGGGGCGCCGAGGCGGCGTGGGAGCTCGGGACGCTGCACCGTCGCTGCCTGCAGCGCGCGCTGGACGAGGTCCACCCCGGCGAGGGCGTCCTCTTCGGCCGCAGCGGCTGGTCGGGTCAGCACGCGATCGGTCACACCTGGGGCGGGGATCAGCTCGCGGACTTCTGGTCGCTGCGCGCGCTGCTCGTCGCGCTGCTCTCCGGGGCCTGCAGCGCGGTCTCAAACGTCTCTCATGACATCGGCGGCTACCTCGGGCACCGACTCGTCGAGCGCTGCCCGCCGGAGCTGCTCGTGCGCTGGCTGCAGCTCGGGTGCTTCAGTCCGCTCATGCACGCCCATTCACGGATGGAGCAGGAGCCGTGGCGATACGGCGCCGACGTCATGGACCTGTACCGCGGCTACGTCCTCCTGCACGAGCAGCTCGTCCCCTACACCCGCGCGGCGGCCGCCACCGCCCACCGCACCGGCCTGCCGATCATGCGCCCGCTGTGCCTCACCGATCCCGCCGACCCGCGCGGTTGGACGACCACCGACGCGTTCGGCTACGGCCCGGCGCTGTGGGTCGCTCCGGTGCTGCATGAGGGCGCGCGGGAGCGGGAGGTCGGGCTGCCCCGCGGCGACTGGGTCGAGACCTGGTCTGAGCAGACCGTGCGCGGGGGCGGGGAGTCGATCGTGCCCGCGCCGCTGGAACGGGTGCCGGTGTGGGTCCGGGCGGGGTCGATCGTGGTCACCTACCCGGCCGAGCACGTCGCCGAGGGGCTCGGGGACGTGGCTGAGTCGACACGCCCGCTGCAGGCGACGCTCTGGGGGGAGACGCGGCTCGGGCACACGGCCGTCCGGCTCGCCGACGGCACCCGCATCGCCTGGCGGCGCGGGCGCTGGGAGCTGCCGGACGGGCGGGACGTCGCCGTCGGCGTGCGCGGCGCCTGAACCGATTCGCACCGGGCGCCCGGCGCCTGACCCTATCCTGCACGCATGCACTTCGACGAGCTCACCGGACCCGAGCAGCGGGTGCTCGGATGCCTGATCGAGAAGCGCTTCACGACCCCCGACCAGTACCCATTGTCGGTCAACTCGCTGCGTCTGGCGACCAATCAGTCGACCAACCGGGATCCGGTCGTCGCCTACGACGAGGACACCGTCTTCCAGGCCGCCCAGCGGCTGTGTCAGTACGGGCTCGTCCGGCTCGCGAGCGGTCACAGCTCCCGTTCGACGAAGTATCGCCACCTCGCCGACGAGAAGCTCGGCCTCGACCGGGAGGCGACCGCGGTGCTGTGCGTGCTGCTGCTACGCGGCCCCCAGACGCCGGGGGAGCTGAAGGCGAGGACCGAGCGGATGGTCGCGCTCGGCTCGTTGGCCGATGTCGAGCGGATCCTCGCCGAGCTCGACGGCCGCGGCTATGTGCGCCGGATCGGGCGCCGTCCGGGCCAGAAGGAGGATCGCTTCATGCAGCTGCTCGGCGGCGACGGGGAGCCGGAGGCGAGCGCGCCGGCGGTCGCCGCCGCCTCCGTCTCCGAGCCGCGGGCGCCCGCACTCGACCCGCCCGTCTCCGACCCCGAGCTCGTCTCGCGGGTGAGCTCCCTGGAGCAGGAGGTCGCCGAGCTGCGGGCGCGCCTCGAGGAGGTCACCGGATGAGCCCCGCCGACCCTGCCGACCCCGCCGCCACCCTGGACTTCCGGCGCGGCCGGGTCGATGAGGACCCGGGTGCCGCGCTCGTGGCGGCGATGCGCGCCGAGCTCGCGGAGCTCTACACGGGGTTGGTGTTCGACGGCGCCGACATGCCCCAGGCCGGTCCGCGTGAGCTCGGCCCGCCGCACGGCGACTTCCTCGTCGGCTGGCGGGGCGGGGAACCGGTCTGCTGCGGCGGGCTGAAGCGTCTCGATGACGAGGCTTGCGAGATCAAGCGCATGTACGTCGTCCCGGAAGCCCGCGGTCGCGGCGTCGCCCGGGCGCTGTTGGGCGTCCTGGAGGCGCGCGCGCGTGAGATCGGCTATGCGGTGGCCCGCCTGGACAGCGGCGACCGCCAGCCCCACGCGGTCGCGCTCTACGCCTCCGCGGGCTACCGCGAGATCGAGAACTTCAACGCCAACCCCGTCGCCAACTACTTCGCCGAGAAGCGGCTGCGCTGAGTCCCGTCCGGTGGCGGCCCGCCGGGCACGATGTGCGGCAGCACGTCCCCGAGCGCTGCGTCGACCCGCACCGTCGCCGAGGGATCTCCGCGGGTGCTCCCGCGGTTGACGATCGCGACCGGGATCCCGTCCCGCTCGGCCCGGTGCACGAACCGCAGTCCGGACATCACGGTGAGCGAGGAGCCGACGACGAGCAGTGACGCGGCGCCCTCCACGAGCGCGAAGCAGCGGTCGACCCGCGCGCGCGGGAC
>CAZZWJ010000005.1:0-2898 GCA_964657875.1 uncultured Solirubrobacteraceae bacterium | reverse complement strand
GGCTTGAGCATGTCCGAGCCGCACGCCTCGCACTCGACGAGCGTGAACGACTCGACCTGCGCCTCGGGTAGCTCGACGTCGCCGTCGGGCCGGTCGCTCACCTCCACGGGCGCCGCGAACGCGAGGTCGAGGTCGGGGTTGGCGGCGTGCAGTCGCGCGTCGAGCCGCGCTCGGTCGCTGCGCGCGCCGCATTCCAGACAGACCACGTCGGCGAGGCTGCCGTGCAGTTCGATCACGTCACGCGCGCCGGCCCGATGGTGCAATCCGTCGACGTTCTGGGTGATGATCCCGCGCACGAGGCCCGCCGCCTGCAACGCGGTGATCGCCGCGTGGCCGGCGTTCGGCGCGGCGGCGCTCATCCGCCGCCAGCCGCGGTGTGAGCGCGCCCAGTAGCGGCGCCGGGCCGCCACGGAACCGGTGAACTCGGCGATCGTCATCGGCAGGCGCGCCCGCAGCTCGCCGGTCGGGCCGCGGTAGTCGGGGACGCCGGATTCCGTGGACAGGCCTGCGCCGGAGAGGATCACGACCGACCCGGCGCCGACGAGGTCCCGCAGCCGCTCGACATCGCTCATGCGGACAGGCTGCCCGCCCACCACGACGTCTACAGGATCCCGATCTCGGAGTTGTCGGAGACCATGAAGCGATAGGCGCGCGGCTGGCGGTCGGAGCGACCGATGTGGACGTTGCGTCCCAGCAGCGAGGACTCCATCCGGCCGTCGAGGTGGGAGACGACCGAGCCGGTGAGCAGGATCGAATGCTCGACCTCCGCGTGCTCGATCCGACAGTTCTCACCGACCGCCGTGTAGGGGCCGATGTAGGCGTCGGCGATGCGCGCCCCGGCGCCGATCACGGCGGGTCCGCGGACGGTCGTGCGCTCCAGCCGCGCGCCCGCCTCGACGATCACGCGACCGTCGAGTCGCGAGTCGATGAGCTCGCCTTCGACGCGGCCGTCGATGGTCTCCAGGACGAGCCGGTTGGCGGCGAGCATGTCGTCGAGGCGGCCCGTGTCCTTCCACCACCCGCGGACGATGTGCGGGTCCACGCGCAGCCCCGAGTCGACGAGGTGCTGGATCGCGTCGGTGATCTCCAGCTCGCCCCGCGAGGAGGGCTCGATCGCACGGGCGGCGTCGTGGATGGAGGCGCGGAACATGTAGACGCCGACGAGCGCGAGGTTCGTCTGGGGCTCGGCGGGCTTCTCGACGAGTCGCTTGACCGCTCCGTCCTGCAGTTCGGCGACGCCGAAGTTCTCCGGATCGTCGACCGGGGTGAGCAGGATGAGGGCCTCGGGCGTGTTCTCGTTGAACGCGGTGACGAGGTCGCGAATGCCGCCCTGCAGCAGGTTGTCGCCGAGGTACATCACGAACGCCGAGTCGCCGAGGAACGGCTCGGCGGTGAGCACCGCGTGGGCGAGACCGGCCGGCTGATCCTGGACGATGTAGGTGATGCGCAGACCGAACTGCGAGCCGTCGCCGGCCGTCTCCCGGATCTCCTCGCCGGTCTCCGGCGCGATGATGATCCCGACCTCCTCGATGCCCGCATCGGCCATCGCCTGGATGCCGTAGAAGAGCACCGGACGGTTGGCGACCGGCACGAGCTGCTTGGCGCTCGTGTAGGTGATCGGTCGCAGGCGGGTGCCCTTGCCGCCGGACAGGATGAGGCCCTTCAACGGGGATGTCATGTGACCGGCACCCTAGCCAACGAGGGCGCCGGCACCGATCGCCAGCGCGGTCTGGCGGACCGCGTCCCGCGCCTCGGCGGGCTCCAGCACGACGGCGTCGCCCGCCTCCTTGAGGGTTTCCCGCACGAGCCAGTCGATCCCGGCGAAGCCGAGCTCGACGATCACCGAGCCATCGGCGAGCTCGGCCACCACGGAGCGCTCCTCCCGGGCCCAGCGGGCGCGCTCGGGTGAGATCCACACCCGCGCGCGGCTGGAGGCGGGGACCTCGCCGGTGCGCGGCCAGCCGGCGACGTCGGCGGCGGGGTCGACGTCGGCACGCGGCGCGAAGCTCTCGTCGGTGACCGTCGCGGACTTGATGCGGTCCAGGCGGAAGTGGCGCACCGAGTCCCGCGTCGGATCGAAACTCGCCAGATACCAGCCCTCGCGGCCGTTGATGAGCGCGTAGGGCTCGACCGTGCGGGTGGAGAACTCGTCCTCGTTCTCCTTGTAGTACTCAAAGCAGAGCAGGCGGCGGGTGGCGATCGCCTGCGACGCGAGCTGCGCGATCTCCTCGTCGTCGCCGCCGGCGCTTGAGAACTGCAGCCCCTCGTCGGCGGGGTCCTCGCCGAGCGCGGCGATGACCTTGCCCCGGACCGACGCGAGCGAGCCCTCCGGGATGTGCTCGCCGATGAGGTCGATCGCCGCGATCAGCGCCTTGGCCTCGACGGGCAGCAGGCGCGCCGGCCGCGCGAAGGAGTCGCCGTAGGGCTCGGGGTCGACCTCGACGGTGCCGTCGGCCATGATCTCGGCGTAGAGGACGTAGGTGCCGGCGCCGAAGTTGACGACGTTGAGCAGCGCGATGTCCTCGCGCAGCTCGGCGTGTGAGACCTGGAGGTCGACGCGCAGCTGCGCGGCCGCCAGCACCCGCCCGGCGCGTCCGGCGGCGATCAGGATGGAGGCGAGGGTCACCAGGCGGGCGAAGCGCTCGGGGCGGATCGCGGACTCGGCTGCGCCTGATCGGGAGTCGGCATCGAGCTCGCCGCGGGCGCGGCCCGAGCGGCCTGACGTGCCCCGGTCGGTGTCCTCCGGTGCGTCGACCCCGGCGTCGGGCAGCTCGTCGGCGAGCGTCGCCTCCCAACCGGCGCCGTGGCGCTCGATGAGGACGCCCAGACGCTCGCGCAGCTCGGCGACGAGCTCCGGCGGCCCGGAGATGCGGGCGTTCTCGCCGAGACCGAGCGCCC
>CAZZWJ010000004.1:0-28151 GCA_964657875.1 uncultured Solirubrobacteraceae bacterium | reverse complement strand
GCCGGCGTCGTGGACCGCCGCGGCGTCGAGGCGCACCGGATCGGGGCCGAGCAGCGTACCGAGCACGTCGCGCACGAGCGCAAGCGCCTCCGGTCCGTCCTCACGCGGCAGCCAGCCGAGCTCCGCGAGGCTGTCCCCCAGCCGTTCGCCGTCATCGGCGAGCACGGCCTGCAAGCCGTCGAGTGACCCGGCGAGCCGGGCCCGGTCGACACTGCAGCAGATGCCGAAGTCGACGACCGCCACCCGTCCGTCGGCGAGCACGAGCACGTCCTCGGCGACGAGCCCGGCGTTCATGATCCCGGCCCGGCAGCCGCCGAGCCCGAACTCGACGAGGGCGGCGGCCGGCCCGTCGGGCGCGTCGACCTCCGCCAGTGGGGTCCCCTCGACCCACTCACGGACGAGCACCTCCTCGGCGGCGAGCCGCATCACCGGCGCCGGGACGACGAGTCGCGGATGCCCGCGCAGCAGGCGGTGAAACCGGCGCGTGTTGGCCGCCTCGTGCTCGAGGTCGAACTCGTCGCGGACGCGTTCGCCGACCTCGCGCAGCACCGCGCGCGCGTTCAGCGCGGGGAACGCGGCTCCGAGCGGCACGATGAGGGAATCCAGCAACGCGAGGTCCTGCCTCACCGAGCGTGAGAGGCCGGGACGCATCACCTTGACCGCCACCGCAGAGCCGTCCAGGATGCCGCGGTGCACCTGGGAGGTCGGGGTGACAGCGACCGGCTCCGGCGAGAGGTCGTCCAGCTCGTCGGTCGGCCGGGCGCCCCACGCCTCCCGGAGCGTCTGCTCGATCCGCTTGCGCGACAGCGGCTCGGCCACGGCCGCCTGGGCGGAGCGCAGCTCGGCGAGGAGCTCCTCGCCGCCGGGCTGCGGGATGAGCTCGGGATCCAGGCCGATCGCGAGCTGGGCGAGGAGCACCCGTCCCGACGGCGCCGACCGCGCGAGGCGCAGCCCCACCTGGGCGAGCGCATCCAGGCGCCGCAGCTCGTCACGCGACCGTCCGGAGTGAGAGCCAGGCATCGCGACCATGTTCGCAGTCAGCTCCGAGAACCCGGGTCAGCCCGCTTTCGCGACGCGGCGGTCGGGGTCCAGGCGGGCGACCGCCTCACAGCGATGGATCGCCGCGGCCGTGACCGCCGCCACCGCTTCGACGAGATGCACGTCGCTGTCGTCGAATCCGTGGGTGGCGATCTGCTCGAGATTGAGGACGCCCCAGACCCGGCCGAGGACCATGATCGCGACCGACAGCTCAGACCCGGGATCCTCCCGCAGGTCATAGGACAGATAGTCGGGATCCAGACGGGTGTCGGGAACCACGGCGGTCCGCCGCGTCTGAGCGACGCGACCGTTGACCCCGACGTGAACCGACTGCTCCCAGGCGAGAAATCGCGAACTCGACGCCGCGAGCGGTCCGGCGCCGGCCACGACCCGCAGCACGTCGTCGGGATCGAGCCGTTGGATGACCGCCAGGTAGTAGCCGAAGCTGCCGTGCAGCTCCTCGACCGCCGCGCCGGCGATCGCGGCGACCTCCGTCTCCTCGGTGAGGCGAGTGGTGAGCCTGGCGATCGTGGCCAGGCGCCGGCGGGTATGGCCGGTGGCGAGTACCGCGGCCGAATCCGGGCGTTTGCGCTCGTACATCGCGGTGTCGGCAGCGGCCATCAGCTCGTCGTGGGTGGTGCCGTCGGCGGGGGCGGCGGCGATGCCCCACGACGCGCCCAGGCAGCCCGCGAGACGGGTCATCGCCCCGTGGGCCCGCTCGGCGACGACTCGCGCCTGGTCAGCGGTCGCACCCGGGAGGATCAGCGCGAACTCGTCGCCCCCGATCCGGAACGCGTTGTCGTCGTCGCGGCACACGGTCGTGAGGGCCGCGGCCGCGGCGCGCAGCAGGCGGTCGCCGGCGGCATGGCCGTGACGGTCGTTGACGTCCTTGAAGCGGTCGAGGTCGATCACGACCAGGCTCAACGGGTCGGCCGTTGTCCGGTCCGCCGTGGCCGGCAGCCGCCGGCTCAGCGTCTCCCGGAACTCGCGGTAGTTGCGCAGACCGGTGAGCGGGTCGCGTCGCGACCGGTGCTCGCAGTCCTCGAGGCGCCGGACGCTGCGTAGCGCGAGCGCGGCGTGCTGGGCGAAGTTGAGGATGAGCTCTGCGTCGCCGGCGGAAACGGTCGCGCCCTCGTCGAGCACGATCATCCCGAGCAGCTCGCCCTCGGCCGACAGCTCAAAGCGCTCGCCCGGCAGAGCGCCGGCGGAGCCGACGATCAGCCGCACGCCATGGTGGCCGAACAGTCGCTGAACCTGATCGGAGATCTGCGCCACGCAGTCCGCCTCGCCCGAGGCGCAGTCAATCTCACGCAATGCGGCGAGCAGCGATCGCCAGTCCGATCCCATGACGCTTGTTATCGACCATCCGACGCGCTCCCTAGAGCACCCGGTGTCTAAAGATTTCCTCCAGATGTCCGAAGTGCGCTCGGCTCGCCGACCGGACCCGCCGCGACTCAGGCGCGTCCCGACGCCGCGAGCGTGCCACCGAATGGGTCCATCGGGGCACTAGCCTCGGGCCCCATGCTCGTGCTGCTGGCCCCGTCGCGGGGAAAGGCGTCGCCCGAGCGCGGTCGGCGCATGGGACTGTCGACGCTCGTCTACCCGCGGCTTCGCGAGCCACGCGAGCGGCTGATCGACGCCGTCGACCCGCGCCTGCGGACCGCCCCGGCGATCCCCGCCGCCGAGCTGTACACCGGCGTGCTGTTTCAGGCGCTCGGCCTCCGTGACCTGCCGTGGGACGGCGTGCTGATCGCCAGCGCGCTGTGGGGTGTCGTGCGGCCCGGTGACCGGATCCCCGCCTACCGCCTCGAGATGAGCGCCCGGCCGGCGGGGACCGGCGCGCTCACCGCCTACTGGCGCGAGCCGCTGCGCGCGGCGCTCCCGGACCGAGGCCTCGTCCTCGACCTGCGCTCGGGCGCCTACGCGGCGGCGTGGGAGCCCCGCCGGGCCACCCGGCTCGTCGTCCGCGCGTTCAGCGAGGCCGCCGACGGCCGGCGGACCGTGATCAGCCACATGGTCAAGCGCGTCCGCGGCGACGTCGCCCGGCTCGTCCTGGAGGCCGGGGGCGCCGAGCGGGCCGAGGAGGTCGCGGAGATCGCGACCGCGGGCGGGCTGCGCGTCGAGCTCACCGACGGCGTGCTCAACGTGATCGAGTAGGCCGGGCGGTCGCCCGCGCCCGGCAGCCGTTCTGGGCGAGTCCGATCTCGGCGGCCGACCAGGGCGGGGAGACCCGAGGGAACCCCGTCGGGTCATCAGCGCCGACCACGGGGCTGCTGCGCGTCGGCGCGGTCACCCTCTGGCACGCCGTGGCGGAGGTGCTCGACGAAGCCCGGACGGTCGCCGATCGTGACCAGGATGCGAAGTCACGGGCCGATGTCGCCGGGTCTCGGGCTCAGCTGGCGTCGGTGGGTGGGGACGCGCTGAGGACCGAACCATGGACTCCAGCGGCTTGAGCAAAGCGCAGGTCGATCACGATCCGCTGCGGATCGACGGCGTCGACGATCTCCATCCGGCCGGCCCCGGCCTTGAGGGTGCCGACCATTCACCGACCGCCCGACCCCGGGACTCAAAGCTGCGGTCAGGCCTTCGTGAACGCCGCCGCTTCGTCGTCGATGATCGACAGCAGGTTGCCCTGCGACAGGTTCGGGTCGAGCAGATGCAGGCCCCATTCCGGACTCGGCGAGGCCGTCGGGGTCTGGGCACCGTCGCGCGGGGTGACCTCGAGCACGTGGGCGCCGTTTGAATCCGCACAGCGGGCGCTGTATGACCCGATCTGACTCCAATACGTCGTCGTCGGAGTCGGCGTGTGGTAGTTGAGGATCTTCAGGGCCACCCCGATCAGCGAGCCGGGAGCAAACGCCGCACTCGGCTCGATCGGGTCAAGCAGCCCGCTGCCACCGCCGAGGCTCGCCGGATTGGTGCAGAGCACCTGATCGCCGGGCTTGGGCGCCGGGCCGCCGAGCAGCGACCTCGGTCGCCCGAACAGCGTCGGGGTGGGCACCGGCTGATCGAACGTCGAGAAGGCGATCACACAGCCCAGCTCGGTGTCGCGTCGACAGGCCGGGATGTGCTGGAAGGTCCCGCCGATCCCGGAGCTGCCCTTGACGAGCACGTTGCCGCCCATGAGGATCGCCGACAACATCCGCCGGCGGATGGCGGGCCGGTTGTCGATCTGCTTGGCGATCACCTGCTCGAGCACCGACGAACCCTGTGAGTGGCCGATGAGCACGAAACCCCGTCCGTGGTTGTCATGGGCCAGGTAGTCCTTGAGCGCCGCGGTGACGTCCTTGACCGCCAGGGCGGGATCGGCCTTGGTGCTCGAGCCGGCTCCGCCCGAGATCCCCGCGCCACGCAACGTGACCTGGCGGTACATCGGCGCGTATACACGGCAGGACTGCGAGTAGCGCGAGACCTGGTAGGCCGCGATCGACCGCTCGGTGTCCTGGATCTTGAGGTCGCTGTTGCCGGTCATCTCGTCGCTCACGGTCGGATAGACGTAGAAGCAATCGATCGACGGGTGGCGCTGCGCCTGGGGATGAACGACCCGGAGGGGCGCGGTGAGCGGCCCGTTGTACACCGTCGTCGACAGCTGGCTGGGTGCGCACGGGTCCGGGTGCTGGCCGGGCTTGCACAGCCACACCGTCTTTGCCGATGCCGTGGCGGCGTGGGCCGACAGCCCGATCACGCAGGCCAGGAGACCGAGCGCGAGCATGCGCATGCCTCGGGGGTGAACCGTCATGAGACCTCTCCGTTCCTCATCCAGTGACCGGGGAGACGTCGCCCCCGCAGGCGCTGACGACGCCGTGCGCGCAATCTACCGGAGACCGCCGGCCGCAGGCGGGTCCGAGCACACGGGTTGCGCGGGGCCGTATACTGAACCAGATGGTTCAGTCTCAGCCACCCGTCGATGAGACCTTCAGGGCACTCGCCGACTCCACCCGCCGGGGCGTGCTCGAGCGCCTGGGCAGCGGCAGCGCGTCGATCAGCGAGCTCGCGGCCCCCTGTGACATGTCGCTGACCGGCATGAAGAAGCACATCCGCATCCTCGAGGACGCGGAGCTCGTGACCACCGAGAAGGTCGGCCGGGTCCGTGTCTGCACGCTCGTGCCCTACGCGTTTGACCCCATCACCGTCTGGCTGACGCGACTGGACCGCTTCGCACAGGTCGTCGAACGCACCAAGGGAGAACGATGAACACCACTGCCGTCAGTACGCCGAACGAGCTGGAGATCCGAGTCGAGCGGGTCTTCGACGCGCCGCGCGCGCACGTCTACTCGGTGTGGACGGACCCGGAGCTCATCCCGCAATGGTGGGGCTCGGGCACCGTGGTCGAGGAGATGGACGTCCGCCCGGGCGGCAGCTACCGGTTTCGCACCGCCCACGGCATGGTCGAAGGCGAGTTTCGTGAGGTCGATCCGCCCCAGCGGCTCGTGCAGACGTTTCAGAACCACCTGCAGACGCTCGAGTTCGAAGACCTCGGCGAGCAGACCAAGCTCACGCAGACGATGCGCTTTGAGACGACCGAGCAGCGCGACATGACGATGCAATACGGCGTCGAGGCGGGCGCCCGGAACGGCCACGCGCGGATCGACGCGCTGCTCGCTGAGATCTCAGCCGGCGCCTGACCGCCACCGAATACCACGACGAGGGGAAGCGAGATCGATGAAGACGATGACATGCCGCCAGCTCGGTGGGCCCTGCGACACCGCCCACCGGGGACAGACCGCCGACGAGGTCATCAAGGCGCAGGACCGCCACCTCAAGGAGATCGTCGGCCACGGCGATAGCGTCCACGAGCCGGCGCTCAAGGAGATGAAGGGCCGGTGGCGTCATCCCGTCTCGGGGATGGGGTGGTACCGAAAGGCCAAGCGCGACTTCGCCGCTCTTCCGGCGGATTGAGCTGAGCCGAGTGCCGGCGACCGCAGAGCTCGCGGGTTTGCGTCTGGCGGAAAGACTTTCTATATTTGACCGTGAGCTCGTCCATGGGTCGTCGACGTCCTGACGCTCACCATTGACTCGGAGAGAGGCGAGGGATCAGCAATGCTTCAGTTTGATACCGACGTTCTGATTGTGGGTGCGGGGCCGACGGGCGCCACGGCCGCCCTTGCGCTGGCGACTCATGGGGTACGCACCCAGGTCGTCAGCCGGTTCAAATGGGTCGCTGACGGACCCCGAGCCCACATCACCAACCAGCGCACGGGCGAGGTTCTCCGCGACCTCGAGGTGGCGGAGGACGCACGCCTTCACGCCACGCCGTGGGAGCTGATGGGCGACACCGTCTTCGCCACCAGCCTCGCCGGTGAGGAGATCGCCCGCATCCGGACCTGGGGGACCGGGGACGAGCGCCACGGCGATTACCTGCGGGCCAGCCCATGCGAGATGCTCGACATTCCCCAGCCCTACCTCGAGCCGGTGCTCGTCAGCCACGCCGCCGCGCGCGGGGCGGCATTCGCCTTCAGCACGGAGTACCTCGGCCACGAGCAGGACGAGGACGGCGTCACCGTCTCGCTCGTCGATCGCGCCACCGGACGGCGCTACACGGTCCGCGCGGCCTATCTGATCGGCGCCGACGGGGGCCGATCCCGAGTTCTCGAGGATCTCGGCGTGAGCCTCGACGGACAGCTGGCGCGAGCGGCCACCGCCTACGTCGTCTTCCATGCCGACCTCACCCGCCACGTCGAGCACCGCCCGAGCATCCTCTACTGGCTGATGACGCCGAGCGCGAGCTACGGAGAGATCGGGATGGGACTGCTGCGCGCGATCAGGCCCTGGCACACGTGGATCGCCGGGTGGGGATTCGCGATCGAGGACGGCGAGCCGGATCTCTCGGCGGCGGCGGTCACGACGAAGATCCGCCTGCTGGTCGGCGATCCGGAGCTCGACCCCCGGATCCTGAGCACATCGACCTGGCAGGTCCACCAGGCGTCGGCGACCGCGTACAGCTCCGGGCGCGTGTTCTGTGCCGGGGATGCGGTGCATCGCCACCCGCCGACCAACGGCCTGGGATCGAACACCTCGATCCAGGACGCCTTCAACCTGGCTTGGAAGCTCGCCTACGTGCTGAAGGGGTACGCCGGCCCCGCACTGCTGGATTCCTTTGAGCAGGAGCGACTTCCGGTGGGGCGTCAGGTGGTGGCTCGAGCCAATCAGTCACGGATCGACTACGCACCGCTCAACGAATGCTTCCGGACGACCGGCGAGGCCGACCCCGTGGCTGCCGGGCTGGCCAAGCTCCGAGATCCGGGTCCCCGGGGTCGCGCAACCCGAGCCGAGCTGGCGGCGGCGCTGGAGCTGAAGAACCACGAGTTCAACGCCCACGGGGTGGAGCTCAACCAGCGCTATGTCTCGCGCGCCGTGCTGCCTGACCCCGAGGCAGCAGCCGAGCAGTGGGCACGGGACTCAGAGCTCTACGCACAGTCGACGTCTCGGCCAGGCGCCAAACTTCCCCACGTCTGGCTCGTCGACGCGCGCGGGCACCGGACCTCGACGCTCGATCTCGTCGGCAAGGGGATGCTGACGCTGCTCACCGGGCTGTCAGGCCAGGCCTGGGTCCGCGCCGTCGAGCGACTCGAACTGCCGTTCCTGCGGATCGTCGTGATCGGGGAGAACGGCGCACGGGATCCGTACTGCGCATGGACCCGGGCGCGCGAGATCGACGAAGCCGGCGCGCTGCTCGTCCGGCCCGACGGGTATGTCGCCTGGCGCGAGCCCGATGCGGTGCTCGACGACGCTCGGGCGTTTGACGAATTGCACGCGGCCGTGAACGCCGTCCTCGCGCGCGGGGAGCGCCCCGGCCCCGTTCCCGCTCTCGTGTCCGACGAGAGAGGTGCTTGAGGTCGATCGGTTCTCAGACGAGGTGCTGGAGGATCACGAGGACGCGGGTGCGAGTCCCGGCTCGATCGACACGTGGACGGCGGGCGGCTCGCCGTCGGACCCCTCCAGCCGGGCGACCGCCTCGCCAGCGTCGGTCAGCGCGAAGGATCGTGCGTGCAGTCGGGCGTAGGGGCCGTCTCCGGATTCCAGGAGGCGAATCGCCTCCCGGAAGCTCGCCGAGTCCACGGCGAACGCCCCCTGCATCCGAATGCTCTTGAGCACGAGCGTGTCGGGATGCAGGCCCGGGACCGTCTGGCCGTGCTTGGCGCCCGCGAGCACGATCGTCCCACCGCGGCGCACGATCTCGATCGCGTCGGTGATCGGCTTGGTCGCACCGGCGCTCACGTCGATCACGACGTCGGCGAGGCGACCGCCGGTCAGCTGCACCACCCGCGAGACCACGTCCTCCTCGTCGGCGACGATCGCGTGGTCGGCCCCCAGCTCCAGTGCGAGATCGAGCTTCCCCGACGCCCGGGCGAGGTCGGAGACGATGATCGTCCCGGCACCGGCCGCACGGGCGGCGATCACGCAGGCCAGACCGCGCTGGCCCGATCCGAGGATCACGACGAGATCCCCGAGCCGGGTTCCCGCGGCGCGGTACCCCCAGCTGATGCCGGCCCCGATCGGGTTGAACATCGAGGCGATCGCCGGGGAGAGCGCCGGGGAGATGCGGTGCAGCACCGTGCGCGGGTCCAGGTAGAGATGCTCGGCGTAACCACCCCACAGTCCGGGGCCTGCCTCGGCGCTGATGAAGCCGTAGTTGGTGTCACGATGCTCACCGACCTCACAGGCGGTGCGCTGTCCCGCCAGGCAGGCGGTGCACACGCCGCACGAAAGGTGCGGTTCGACGGCGACGCGGTCCCCCGGACGCAGGCCCCAGCGGGCAGCGGCGACCTCGCCGATCTCGTCGATGACCCCGACCGGCTCGTGTCCGGGAATGCAGCGGGCGCCCGACAGGCCGGACTCCGCGAAGAAGCCATGCCACTGAGCGACGTCGGTCCCGCACAGGCCGCACGCCTCCACCCGCAGCAGCGCGGCGTCCGGCGCCACCACCGGGCGGGCGAACTCGTGCACCTCGAAGGTCTCGGGGCCGACGAGCACGGCGGCGCGGGACGAGCGCGCGCGGCTCACGCGGAGACCGCCTGCGCGAAGTCGGTGATCGAGCGCTCGAGGTTCCATGCGGGCGCGTAGCCCAGCTCGGCGCGCGCACGGGTGTCATCCAGGCGCCCGTACATGAGGCCGACCCCGAACGGATCCCGGCCCGGTCCGATGCGAAGCTCGACCGCGCCGACGGCGGCGCGAGCCACCTCGGCGACCTCGGGCAGCGAGACGAGGATCCCGGAGGCGATGTTGTAGACCCAGCTCTGCGGGCGCGGACCGACCACGGCCGCCACCACGCCGCGGGCGGCGTCACGGACGTAGATCAACTCGTCGCGCTCATCGGCACCCTGACCGACGACGACCGCCGGGCCGCCGTCGGCAGCCGCGGCGATGACCGCGCCGACGAGCGCGGTCCCCCGCGGCGCGACCTTCCCGGGCCCGAAGATGGTCGAGAAGCGCAGGGCGACGATCTCAGTCCCGTAGCGCTCGGCGTAGTAGCGCCCCGCCTCCTCGGCGAGCTGCTTGGACGCGCTGTAGACCGGCGAGAACGGAAGCGCGCCACGGCCGTGATCCTCGGGAACCGGGGCGTATCCGGGGTAGCCGTAGTCGCCGCTCAGCTCGCCGTAGACGGCCTTCGCGCTCGCCCAGACGACGCGGCGCACCCCGGCCCGGCGAGCCGCCTCAAACGCCGTGATCGGTCCCATCGCGGTGATCCCATAGCCGGCGTAGGGGTCTGATTCGGCCGGCAGCAGCACCGCGAGGTGGGCGATCACGTCGATCCCACAGAGCAGGCTCGTCATGCGCTCGACATCCCGGACGTCGGCGACCACGCGCTCCACGTCACCAGCGACGTCGGCGATCGCCGCCGGGTCGTCATGCACATCGACACAGACCGGCTGATGACCGGCTGCCAGCAGGTCGCGCACGACCCACGCGCCGACCATGCCGAGGCCGCCGGTGACCAGCACCCTCACGGCTTGCGGCCCCAGAACAGCTCGATCCCCCGGTCGGTCTCAGACCCGGGATCCTCGACGATTCCCGCAAACGCCTCAAACAGCGCCGCCGGGCCCCAGTAGGGCTGATCCTCGAACGCCTGGCCGGGGAAGAGGACCTCCCAGAGCTTGGTGAAGACGTAGAGGACGTGGGCGTCGCGGCGGATGACGTCGGCCATCGGCGGTCCGAAGATGACCTCGCCGAGCACGATCTTGCCGCCGGGCTTGAGCGCGCGCACCAGCCCACCGCCGGCGGCGCGCCAGTCGTCGGGGTGGGCAACGCCCTGAAAGACGGCCACGGCGTCGAAGTGACCGTCGGGATACTGATCGGCGTAGGTCCAGGTCCACTGGGGAAACCTCCCGGCCTGCACGGCATCCCGAACCTCGGTCATGAAATCGACCACCACGAGCTCGCCGGCGTCGCCCAGCTGTTCGCCGATCGCCCGGTCGATGCCGATCCCGGCGATCCCTTCGCCGATGAGCAGCACCCGGTCGCCGCTTGAGAGCTCGAGCTCACGCAGGAAGCGCTCCTTCAGGACGGCTCCGGTCGTCGACCAGATGTAGGGAAGCCCGCCGATCAGGATCGCCGCGCACCACCGCCGCCGCTCGGCGTCGTCGAGGATCACCTCGCCGAAGCGCTCGATGTCGTGGGGAAGCATCGCGTCCCACGCGGAGGGTGGGTCTGTGGTCATCGTCTCTCTCCATTCATGGCGGGGGTCATTGCCCGGTCGGAACGCTATCCGTGGCGGTTGCGGGCGCCGACGCCGACGGGGGCGAGGAGCCAGACGCCGCGGGCCGCGGCTGGGCGTTCAGGTGCAGCGCCCCGGCGACCGCGGCGGCCGACCCCGACAGATCCTCTGACAGCACCGCGGCCACGAACCGGTCAGGCCGGATCAGCAGCACCCGGCGGCGGTACTCGTTCAGTCTCCGCGTGAGGCTGCCGTCGATGTCGGCGACCGTCACCCCGGCACCCGGATCGCCGTCCCGCGGAGTGCGATCGCCGAGCAGCACGCTGACCACCACCGGCGCGAGCACGCGCCACGTCTCGTCGCTCAGATCGAGCGCTGCCGTGGGAAGCGCGGGATCGACGCGCAGCAGCGCGAAGCCCAACCCGAGCAGGTCGTCGAGCCGGTGGCGTTCGCCGTCGGCTCCGAGCACGAACGGCTGCGGGATCGGACGACCGACGATCGCCGAGGTCTGCTCGGAGGCGATGAGCGCGCCGGCGCGGTAATGGGGTGCGGGCTTGAAGCGACCCTCGGTGACGTATCGGCGGACCGCGGGGATTCTCAGCGCGGCCCGAAGCGTCGCGTCTCGGGCGCGGGCGCGCGCGCGATGGCGGGTCATCATCACCTTGCCGAGGCGCACCGACAGCGCGACGGTCGCCTCGGCGTGGGGCCGGCGTTCGACCTCGTAGCTGTCCAGAAGCTCCCGGCCGGCCCATCCCTCGACGACCGCGGCGATCTTCCAGGCGAGGTTGTGGGCATCGCGGATCCCGCTGTTGAGACCCTGCCCGGCGAACGGCGGCATCATGTGCGCCGCGTCGCCGGCGAGCAGCACCGGTCCGGTGCGCCAGCGCTTGGCGATCAGCGCATGAAACGTGTAGACGGTCGCTCGCTCGAGCTGACCGGCCTCGATCCTGCGAAACGGCTCGAGCAACCGGCCGACGGCGGGCAGGTCCTCGACCATCTGGGGATCCTCGCCCGGCAGCAGCCGGAACTCATAGCGACAGCGTCCGTCGCGCCCGGCCACGATCACGAACGGCCGACGCGGATCGCAGTGGTGCATCGCGAAGCGCTCGTCGTGATCGTCGCCGAGCGTGTCGATCACCAGCCACGGGTCCGACAGGCTTCCGCCGACCATCTCGATGCCGAGCAGCTCCCGCACCACGCTGCGCCCGCCATCGCAGCCGACGACCAGCGCGGCTTCGACCTCGCTGGTGCCGGTGTCCGCCCCCTGCAGCTGCACCATCGCGGAGTCCTCGGCGAGGACGTCGAGGCCGGTGACCGCCGTCCCGAAGCGCACCTCGACGTGTGGGAAGCGCTCAAGCCCGACGCGCAGCATCAGCTCGAACTCGGGCTGGCTGAACGGGTTCTTGACCGGGTGGCCGTAGGGGGGCTGGGCCGGTCCGCGCTGATAGACCAGCTCCCGCCCATCGGCGCCGAAGTACTTCGTGCCGGTCCCCTGGACGATGAGCTCGTACGCCTCTCGCTCCAGGCCGCAGCACTGCAGCGTCCGCAGCGACTCATCGTCGAAGCTGACCGCCCGCGGCTGGTCGGCCGTGGTGGCGTCCCGCTCGACGAGCAGCGCCGGGATCCCGGCGTAGCCCAGCAGGTTGGCCAGCGTCAGGCCGGTCGGCCCGGCGCCGACCACCAGCACCGGGCTCCGGTCACTCATCGACTGCCGGTCCCGGCCGGGCTCCCACGCCTCGTCCGTCGGGTCACGGGAGCGGGCTCAGCCATTTCCCGCCCGTCGCGTCCTTCCAGCCGCTGCTGGTGTGCGTATAGAACCGGGCGCGAATCGTTCCCACCGACGGGAACGGCGCGGTCCCGAACTTGAGCTTGGGGTCGCCGAGGAACGCCGGCCCCGTGAACGCCTTGATCTTGGCCGAGATCGCCGCCGTGGTGAGGTGGTTGGGACCCACCTCGTTGAGGATCTTGCCGAGCAGCAGCCCTGTCCCAAACGCCTGAGCGCCGTTCTGCCCGGCGCCGTTCTCAAGCGCCGCGTTGGCATCGTTGAACACCGCCGACTGACCGGTGGGATCCGACAGCTCGGTGTTCTGGCCGTAGAACAGGTAGGTGAAGTTCGGGATCCCACCGACCTGCTTGGCCACCGTCGCTCCCCCGCACGTGAGCAACGAGACCACCGGCTTGGTGATGCCGAGGCTCTTGATGCTCTTGATGTAGGGGGCGCAGGTGGAGGCCACCGGCAGCTCGAGCAGGATCGCGTCGGCCTTGGTCGCCCCGCTGGCCACGAGCGTCGACGTCACATCGGTCGCCCCCGCCGGTGAGAAGCCCGTCGTGGCGGTGATGCCCTGCTTGGCGTAGAGCGGCTTCTGGGAGTTGACGATCGCGTCGAGCGTCGGGTCGCTGACGGAGTCGATCGACACCGATTTGGCGTGCAGGTAGTCCTTCATGTAGGTGAGGATCGACGAACCCGCCAGCGCACCGGACTCGGTGCAGAAGTTGTTGGTGACGTTGGCCTCCGCCGGGCCGGCGACCGTGCACAGATACGGCTTGGCGCCGTGATTGGCGGCGTGCAGCTGGGCTCCGCCGATGGTCCCGCCGCCGAACAGGACCGCCTTGATCGAGCTGTCGTTGGCGAACTGCGATCCGCAGATCTGCCCCTGCTGGGCGGTGCCGCCGAAATCGCACTGCACGAGATCGATCGGATGGCCGCTGATCCCGCCGAGGTCGTCGTTGATGATGTGGGCCGCGTTGCGATAATCCGCCGCCAGGTAGGGCTGTCCGGTCGCGCCCACGTTGCCGACGACGACACCGATCTTGATCGGCGACTTGGTCGCCTTGGCCCCGATCGTCCCCCCGACGTAGGCGTGGGCGACCTTGATGTCGGCCGCGCTCAGCTGACCGCCCGCCGACGATGTGGACGCCGTCGTCCCCGATCCGGCGCCGGCGGCACTGCTCGAGCTGCTGGAGCTGCTGCTTCCGCAGGCGCTCACCCCGACGGCGAGGACCGCGCCCGCGCACAGCGTGAGCATCGTGTTGCGGGGACGTCTCCCGCGTCCCCGTGGGTACATCTCTCCCTCTCCTGGGTGCATCTCTCCTCCTCCTCGAATACTTCTACTGAGCAGAACCCTCTTCCTTCTGTCGGAAACGTACGCCTTTGAGGAGGTCGATGTCAAGCGCTCGAATCGGGCTGTGGGTACGCTTTGCGTTTGTCCGGGAGATGGGTTAGATTCCCGCACAGCAGAAATCAGTTCTGTTTGTACGAGGGAGGAGCAGGTCAATGGCGGTGCCGTTCAACCACTCGCTCATCGCGGGATGAAGGAATTCGTTCTCTTCACGCTCCTCGGCCTGGGGTCAGGCGCGTTCATCGCCGGATTGGGACTGAGCGCGATTGTCTCGTTCCGAGGTGCGGGGGTCATCAACCTCGCCACCGGCGCCTACGCGATGCTCGGCGCCTACATCTTCTACGGGCTGCGCACCAACGGCTCGCTGATCCTCCCGCCGCTGCCCTTCATCCCGGGTCGCCTGCACCTCGGGTCGTCGTGGAGCACGGTGCCCGCGTTCCTGGTGGCGCTGCTCGTGTGCGCGGCGCTGGGGGCGCTGATGGACGTGGTCGTCTTCCGCCGGCTGCGCGGCTCCGCGCCGCTGGCCAAGTTGATCGCGACGCTCGGCCTGCTGCTGACCCTGCAGGCGGTCATCCTGCTGCGCTTCGGCTCCGACGGCCAGTCGGCTCCGCCGGTGCTCTCCCAGCAGACGATCACGGTCTTCGGGCTGCCGATCCCGGCCGACCGGTTTCTCTTCTCGGGCGTCGTGATCCTGCTGGCGATCGCGTTGATCGTGCTGTATCGCTTCAGCTCCTTCGGACTCTCCACCCGGGCCGCGGCCGAGAGTGAGGGGATGGCGATGCGCCACGGGCTGTCACCGGACCGCCTGTCGATGCTCAACTCGACGCTGGCGGCGACGCTCGCCTGCGGACTCGGCGTCCTGTTCGCTCCCGCCTCTCAGCTCGACAACTCGACGCTCGCGCTGGCGATCATCCCGGCGCTGGCGGCGACGCTACTCGCCCGCTTCAGCTCGTTCGGAATCGTCGTCACGGCCGGCTTCGGCATGGGCATCATCCAGTCGCTCGTCGTGTGGCTGCAGACCAAGAGCTGGTTTCCGACCGACGGCGGCAACACGCTCCCGGGGGTCGCCGACGTCGTCTTCTTCGTAATCATCGCGGTCGTGATGTTCGTCCGGGGCAACCCGTTGCCCGCGCGCGGGGCGGTCGTGGAGAAACGCCTTCCCGAGGCACCGGCCGCGTCGCGGGTCCTGACCCCGGCGATCGCGGTCGCGGCCGTCGGCGTGATCACGCTGATCATCTTCCCCGCCGATTACCGCCAGGCCGAGATCAACACGCTGATCGCGATCGTGATGTGCCTGTCGCTGGTCGTGATCACCGGGTTCGTCGGGCAGGTCTCGCTGCTTCAGTTCGCGTTGGCGGGCGTGACGGCGCTCGTGCTCACCAAGCTCTCGGCCGCGTCGGGGATCGGCTTTCCGATCGCGCCGCTGATCGGCATCGCGGTGGCGGTCGCGGTCGGCCTGCTCACCGCCCTGCCGACGCTGCGCATCCGCGGCACGAGCCTCGCGATCATCACGATGGCGGGCGCGGTGGCGGTGTCGAACTTCTGGCTGGGCAACCAGTCGCTCGGCTTCAATCCGCTCAACGGCGCGGTCGGATCGCCGACCCTGTTCGGTCTCGACCTCGGACCCGACGCGAAGTTCGGCCTCGGTCCCGGCGGCACCCCGAGCGCCGTGTTCGGATTCCTGTGTCTCGCGGTCGCGCTCGCGGCCGGCATGCTCGTCGCCTACCTGCGACGGGGTGAGCTCGGACGGCGGATGCTCGCCGTGCGCTCCAACGAGAGCGCCGCCGCCGGCGCGGGGATCAGCGTGCGGGAGACCAAGCTCGTCGGGTACGGGATCGCCTCGCTGTTAGCCGGCATCGGGGGCGCCCTGTACGCCTACAGCTTCCAGGTCGCGGACTCGAGCAACTACGACGTCGCGGTCGCGCTCAGCTTCGTCGCGTTCGCATATCTCGGCGGCATCACCACCGTCTCCGGGGCGATCGTCGGCGGCCTGCTCAGCACCGAGGCGCTCGTCGCCTACCTCGCCCAGCGGGGCTTGGGCCTCGCGCCCAACACCCAGCTCGTCCTCGCGGGGCTGGTGCTCATCCTCACCGTCGTGCAGAACCCCGACGGCATCGCCGGCGCGCTCATGCGCACGCGGTCTCGCCGACGCGACAAGCCCCGGCGCCGGAGGATCACCCCGGCACCGACTCCGGGGCCGGCCGCGGCGCCCACGGCGGCCGGCCGGTCCGCCCAGTCCGCGGTCCGCTCGTGACCCCGGCGCTGAGCACCCAGGGGCTGTCGGTGAGCTACGGCGGGGTGCACGCGCTGCAGGACGTCGATCTCGTGGTCGAGCCCGGTCAGCTCGTCGGTCTGATCGGACCCAACGGAGCCGGCAAGACGACCTTCATCGACGCCCTCACCGGCTTTGCGCCGTCGCGCGGCTCGGTCCGTCTGGGCGACGTGAGTCTCGACGGCCTCGCCCCGCACCAGCGCGCCCGTCGGGGCCTGTCGCGGACCTGGCAGTCGTCGATGCTCTTCGACGACCTGTCGGTCTCGGAGAACCTGTCGGTGGCCGCGCAGGCCTCACCGTGGTGGCGGATCGCCGTGAGGGCGCTGCGACGGCGATCCAGCGGCCTCGAGGAGGCGCAGAGGGTGCTCGACGACCTGGCACTCGGATTTCTCGCCGAGCGGCCGATCTCCTCACTCACCCAGGGACAGCGCAAGCTGGTCGGGGTCGCACGGGCGCTCGCGGCGCGGCCCACCGTCCTGTGTCTCGACGAACCCGCCGCCGGCCTCGACACCCAGGAGAGCCAGGTGCTCGGCGCCCAGCTGCGCCAGATCGTCGCCGGTGGCATCAGCATGCTGCTCGTCGATCACGACATGGGCCTCGTGCTGTCGGTGTGCGACGAGGTGATCGTCCTGGACTTCGGTCGGGTCATCTTCCGCGGTCCGCCCGCGGCGGTGCGCGCCGACCCCTCGGTGATGAAGGCGTACCTGGGCACCTCGGCCGGCGAGCATCCGGTCGCCGGGGGTCCGGACAGCTCCGATCAGATGAGTGAGGTCCAGCGATGAGCGACACCCCGATGCTGCAGATCAACCAGGCCCAGTTCAGCTACGACGGCGTCGCCGTGGTGAGGGACCTCACCCTCAGCGTGGCGACCGGCCAGGTGCTGGCCCTGCTGGGCCCCAACGGAGCCGGCAAATCGACGACGCTCGGTGCCTGCGCCGGGTTCGTGTCCATCACCGGGGGGGAGATCCTCATCGACGGCACCCCGGTCGCCGGGCAGGCGCCTCAGAAGCTCGCCCGTCTCGGGGTCTCCCATGTCCCGGAGGGCCGCGGCGTGTTCCATAGCCTCACCGTCGACGAGCATTTCCGCCTCGCCGGACGCGACGCCGACATCGACGAGGCGCTTCAGTTCTTCCCCAAGCTCGGCGAGCTTCGACAGCGCCGGGCCGGGCTCCTGTCGGGCGGTGAGCAGCAGATGCTCGCGCTCGCCTCGGCACTGCTGCGGCGACCCCGACTGCTCCTCATCGATGAGCTCAGCCTCGGTCTCGCCCCGATCATCGTGGAGGGACTGCTGCCGATCGTCCGCGCGTTCGCCGACCGCTCCGGGTGCGCGGTGGTCCTCGTCGAGCAGCACGTCAACCTCGCGCTGGAGATCGCCGACCGCGCCGCCGTGCTCGCCCACGGCGAGCTCGTGCTTCAGGACGATGCCGCGGCGCTGCGCGGGAACCACGAGCTGATCATGGCCAGCTACATGGGCGCCCGGGAACTCACGAACGCGGTTCGTTGACGATCGGGTTCTCGAGCACCCCGACGCCGGCGATCTCCACTCGCACGACGTCGCCCGGCGCGAGGAACACCGGTGGCTCACGCCGGGCACCGACGCCGCCGGGGGTCCCGGTGAGGATCAGGTCTCCCGGAGCGAGCGTCGTGAACTCCGACGCGAACGCGATCACCGACGGGATGTCGAAGATGAGGTGTCCGGTGTCGGAATGCTGCATCTCCTCCCCGTTGAGCTCCATCCGCAGGTCGATCGAATCGAGGTCCGGCGCCTCGTCGAGTGAGACCAGGTAGGGGCCCACCGGAGTGCACGCGTCCCACGCTTTGCCCTGCAGCCACTGATGGCTGCGGTGCTGGTAATCGCGCATCGTGATGTCGTTGGCCACGGTGACTCCGGCGATGTGGTCGAGGGCGTCGGCCTTGGGGATCCGTCGCCCGCCGCGGCCGACCACGACCGCCAGTTCGGCCTCATAGTCGACCTTGCCGGATTCGGGTGGCAGGAGCACCGGCGCCCCCGCCGCGGTGAGGCTGCTCGCCCACTTGGTGAAGAACACCGGGTAGGTGGGGAGGTCACGACCCGACTCCTCGACATGGGCGCGGTAGTTGAGCCCCAGGCAGATGATCCGCTCGGGTCGCGGGACGACCGGACGCCAGGTGAGCTCATCCGACGGCAGGATCGTCGTCGCCTCCTGCGCCGCCTGCGTCAGCGCCGTGAAATCGGTGCCCGCGCCCAGTTCGGCGTCATCGGCGACGAGGACGTGGTCATCGCCACGGGCGGCCACGACCACCGGGCGTCCCTCATAGAACACGCTGGCGAGCCGCATCAGCCGATCCTCGCCACGTCGCTGGGACTCGCGGCCGACTGACGCGGGACGCGCCATGCGGGCGCCGGCCCCCATAGGTTGACGGTGCGCTGCTCGGTGCCCCAGGTCCGCGGGGGGTACGTCGCCAGCTCGTCGAAGTAGGTCTCCATCTCTGCGGAAAGCTCGATTCGGTTGTCATCGGGATCGTTGAACATGAGGAACAGATTATTGCCGGGCCCATGCCGTCCCGGTCCCCAGGTGAGCGGCACCCGATGGCGGCTGAGATGGTCTGACCAGTCCTTGAAGTCCGCCCAGCCACCGAGGTCGAATGAGAAGTGATCCAGGGCTCCCGCGCTCACGTCGGCGTCGACCATCGCGATCGTATGGTGCTCGGCGCCGCAGCGCAGCCACGTGAACACCGACCCCATCCGATCGGAGATCCGCAGGCCCATCACCCCGGCGTAGAAGTCGACGAGCTCATCCATCGACTGCGTCGCGAAGGTGATGTGCTGCAGGCGCACCGGCCGGCGGCCGAGCTTCGCCCCCACCTCGCCACTGCGGTCCACCCGGCCGTGCAGCTCGAGCAGGCGTCCCTCGGGGTCACGCACGAGGTGACTCCCGGGCTGCCCCGCATCGGCTTCGCGCCATCCGACCGAGACACCGGCGGCCTGGATCGCGGCGACCACCTGCTCGAGCTCCCGGGGGTCGGCGATCTCGAGCCCGAAGTGGTCCAGATCGGGCGACCCCGGCAGCAGATCCAGGGCATGCTGGCCGGCGCCCCAGCCGAGTGCGACCGAGTCTGTGTCGGCACTGGATCGGTGCACGGACATCCCGAGCACGTCGGCGTAGAACTCGGCACTGTGCGACACGTCGGCCACCCGAAGGGCGATGTGGGACAACTGACCCTGCCACCGGCTGCTCATCATCTGGGACTCTCCTCGGGGTGCGGCCGGCGGTTGGACGCGGGTCCGGCTCTAAACAGAAATGATTTCTACCGGATTCAGCGTCCCATAGTCAGACCGCCAAGTCAATCCGTGGCCGACGCCCTGACGTCCGGTGGCGGCCCGTATAGTCCGGCGTCCGGCCATGGCCAGCAGCCCCCGCATCCAGGTACTCGAGCGCGCCATGAGTGTGCTCGGCCTGTTCACACCCGAGCGACCGGCGCTGTCGCTGGTGGAGGTCGCCAAGGCGCTTGACCTGTACCCGAGCACGGCGCACCGTCTGCTCAACACGCTGGAGGACGGCGGCCTGCTGCGGCGTGAGGAGGCCTCCGGGCTCTACCGGCTGGGCCTGCGCCTGCTCGAGCTGTCCGACCACGTGATGGCCGACTTCGACGTCCGGAACATCGCCGCCCCGTGGCTGCGGGCGCTGGTCCACGAGTTCGGCGAGGCGGTCTCGCTGAGCTGCTTCGACGACGGGCACGTCGTCTATCTGGATTCGGTCCTCGGAACGCACTCCTTCAGCCTCGTCAACCGGATCGGCGCCCGCCAGCCCGCCTACCGCGTCGCCTCCGGGCGGGCGATGCTCGCCCACCTGCCCGACGAGACCGAGCGCCTGATCGAATCCGGAATGGATCGCGGATCGCCGCCGACGCCGATGGCGCGGCCCGCCCGGCTGCGCAGCGAGCTCGACGCGATCATCAAGCGCGGCTATGCGACCGACGTGGGCACCGCCGTAGAGGGCTTCAACGCCGTGGCGGCGGCGGTCCTGGACTTCTCCGGGACGCCGGTGGCCGCGATCACGGTGCTCGCCCCGTCGGGTCGCCTGCCCGAGAAGCGCATGCGCACCGTCGGCGTCCGCGTGAGCGAGATCGCGGTCTCGATCAGCGAGGAGCTGCGGGTCAACACCCTCCCACCGGCGCCTCCGAAGCCGCGCGGCGCCGGGTCGCGACGTCCCGCACCCAAGCGCAAGCCGACGCGCAGCGTCTAGACCGCCCGGGTGAAGACGGGACCGACGTCGATGTAGATCCGATAATCGACGACCAGGCCGCCGCGCAGCCGGAACACGTCACAGCAGGGGACGGCGACGGTACTCGCGTCCCGGCGCGTGTAGGTGACGATCAACTCGGCGACGATGACGTCGTCGGACTCGGTGATCGACACGATCTCGTGGTGCATGCCGGCGATCGCGTCACGGAAGGCGCCGCGGCCGGCGATGAGGGCGGCCTTGCCGTCCACCACCGCGCCGTTGGCGAAGCGAAACCGGACATCGTCGGCGAGCAGGGCGTCGGACGCGGCCTCATCGCCGGCGTCGGTGGCAGCCAGCAGGTCCCGGATGAGCGCTTCAGCGGTTGACATGGTCGGCCTCCTCCCATAGCTTGCGCAGAATGGAATCAATTTCTATTCTAGACCCGTCGTGACGTACCGCGTCGGCGTCGACATCGGGGGCACGTTCACCGACTGCGCGGTGATCGGCCCGGACGGAACTCGCCATGTCGCCAAATCGCTCACGACCCCGGACGCGCTCGACGAGGGCGTCCTGGAGTCCGTCCGGCTGACGGCGGCGGCGCTGGGACTCACCCGTGAAGCCCTGCTCGCCGCGACCGAGATGTTCGTGCACGGCACGACGCAGGCCACCAACGCGATCCTCACCCGCAGCGGCGCCCGGACCGGCCTGATCACAAGCCGCGGGCACGAGGACAACCTCATCGTCGGTCGTGTGTACTCGAAGATGGCGGGCCTGCACGAGCGCGACCTGGTGCACTCGTCGCGCCTGCGCAAGCCGGCGCCGATCATCCCCCGCGACCTGATCATCGGCGTGCATGAGCGCATGGATCGAGACGGCGACGTGGTCGTGGCGCTCGACGAGGACGGGGTCCTGGCGGCGATCGACACGCTGCTGGAGGCCGGCGTCGAGGCGCTGGCGGTCGCGTTTCTGTGGTCGGTCGCCAACGATGCCCACGAGCAGCGCGTCAAGGAACTGCTCGCCGAGCGGGCGCCCGGACTGTTCACCGCGTTCTCCGCCGAGGTCGCCCCCGTCGTGGGTGAGTACGAGCGCACCGCGACGACCGCGGTGACCGCCTACGTCGGGCCCAAGGTGGTCGGCTACCTCGAGCATCTCGAGCACCGTCTGCGCGCCGAGGGGCTACGCCAGTCGCTGCTCGTGATGCAGGCCAGCGGCGGTTTGACCTCGGTGGCCGACGCCGCCATGCGGCCGATCATCACCCTGGACTCGGGTCCGACCGGGGGGATTCTCGGCAGCCGTCACATGGGGCGCCTCTACGGCGAGGACAACATCATCTGCACCGACGTCGGCGGCACCTCGTTCGACGTCGGCCTGATCCTCGACGGCGAGGTCCCGCTCGACCCCGAGCCGGTGGTCGCCCAGTACAGCCTGCGGATGCCCAAGGTCCTCGTCAACACGATCGGCTCCGGCGGTGGGTCGATCGCGTGGCTGGACGAGGGCGGGCTGCTCCGCGTCGGTCCCCAGAGTGCGGGCTCGACGCCCGGGCCCGCCTGCTACGGGTTCGGCGGCACCCTGCCGACCGTCACCGACGCCGACCTGGTGCTCGGGTACCTCGATCCGGACAACTTCCTCGGCGGCCGCATGCAGCTCAACCGCGACCTGTCGATGCAAGCCCTGGCCACGCTCGGAGCCCGGCTCGGCATGGAGCCCGAGGAGGCGGCGCTCGGCGTCTTCCGGATCATCAACTCCCAGATGGCCGACCTGATCCGCAAGTCGACGATCGAGCTCGGCCACGATCCGCGGGAGTGCGTGATCGCCGCCTACGGCGGCGCCGGCCCGACCCACGCGGTGTTCTACGGCGCCGAGGCGGGCGCCAAGGCGATCCTCGTGTTCGCCGACTCAACGGTGTTCTCGGCGGAGGGGATGCTCACCTGCGACATCACCCACACCGAGCAGCTGATCGACCGCGTCGCCTCCCCGTTCGGCCCCGACGACTTCGCGGCGATGGCCCGGCGGCTGGACGAGCTGCAGCAGCGGCTGGCCGCGCAGTTCGCCGAGGAGGGCGCCGCGGCAGAGGAGATCGGGTTCGCGTGTTCACTGGGGATGCGCTTCCGCGGTCAGGTCAACACGGTGTGGGTGCCGGTCGCCCCGGGTGAGCTCGAGGCTCACACCGTCGACCTGCCCCGACGATTCGCCGAGCGCTACGCCCAGATCTACGGGACCGGGGCGGTGCTCGCCGGGGCCGAGGTGGAGGTGGAGCCGCACCGCGTCGTCGGCACCCGCCAGGTCGCCGATGCGCCGTTCGTCCGCGCTTCGGATGAGGGCGAGGACTCGACCGCCGCCGTCAAGGGCGAGCGTGAGGTGTACTTCGAGCCGCTCGGCTACACGAGCAGCACCGTCTACGACGGGTATCTCCTGCGGCCCGGCAACGTTGTCGACGGGCCCGCGATCATCGAGCGGATGGGCGACAGCGTCGTCGTCCCGCCCGGCCATCAGGCGATCACCGACGGCTATCTCACCTTGCGTCTGGCCGCCTCCCCGGAGCCGGCCACGATCGCTGCAGGCACACCCACCGGAACGGGGAGAGCGTGATGGATTCGACAGTCACCGAGCTGGATGCGGTCACCTTCGAGGTGATCCGCCACCGGCTGTGGGCGATCAACGACGATCAGGCCCGGATGGCGGCTCGCCTGTCCGGTTCGCCGATCATCTTCGAGGGGTATGACTTCAACGCGGCGTTGGTCACCGCCGACGGACGGTCGCTGTACACCGGCGTCTACATCCTGCATCACGGGGCGACGATCGACGAGTTCGTCCGTCACGTCCTGGAGGACTGGACGCCGGAGGACATCCACGAAGGTGACATGTTCTTCACCAACGATCCGTGGCAGGGCGCGTTGCACGCCAACGACGGAATCCTCGTGATGCCGATCTTCTTCGACGGTGACCTCGTCGGCTGGTCGGGCATCGTCACCCACGACATGGACGTCGGCTCCCCGGCGCCCGGGAGCTTCGTGACCGGCGCCCAGGATCGCTTCGGCGAAGCGCCCCTGTTCCCCGGGATCCGGATCGCCCAGAACTTCGAGCTGCTCGCCGACATCGAACGCGCCTACCTGCGCAACAGCCGGACCCCGGAGAACAACGCCCTGAACATGCGGGCGCGGGTGGCCGCGCTGCGGATGACCCACGAGCGCATGCAGGAGCTCGTCGGCCAGTACGGAAAGGCCGCGCTGCTCGCGGCTCAGGACGGGATCCTCGCCTACGTGGAGCGGGTCGTGCGAGCGCGGTTGCGCAAGATCCCCGACGGCAGCTGGTCGGCGCGAAGCTACCTGGACCACGACGGGAACACCGACGCGATCTACCCCGTCTGCTGCCGGGTGATCAAGCGCGACGACCGGCTCGTGTTCGACATGACGGGGACCGCCCCCCAGGCGATCGGCGCCATCAACTGCGCGCGGCCGGCGATGGAGGGGGCGCTGCTCGGCGTCCTCATGATCTCACTCTGCTACGACCTGCCGTGGGCGATCGGGGCCCTGCGCAACGTCGTCGAGGTGATCTCCGAGCCCGGCACGCTCAACAATGCCGTCAGCCCGGCCGCCGCGAGCATGGCCTCCGTGATGGGCGGCCTGACCACGATGGATGTCGCGTCGACCGCGGTGGCGAAGATGCTCATGACCTCGGAGGACTTCGCCACCGAGGCGCAGGCCAACTGGTCGCCCGGCATCCACGGCGGCATGTTCATCGCGCCCAGCCCCGCGGGACCCCCGTCGGTGGCGGCGATCACCGATCCGTTCGGAGGCGGGGGTGGAGCCCGCACGTTCACCGACGGGGTGGACAGCGGTGGCGTCCCACACTCGATGGCGTCCCGGGTGTCCAACGTCGAGGTCGTCGAGAGCCGCGCACCGATGCTTCAGCTCTACCGCCGGGAGGTCGTCGACTCGGGCGGCCCCGGCCGGTTCCGGGGCGGGGTCAGCATCGAGTTCGGTGGCATGCCGCACAAGGTGTCCACGCCGGGCCTGTTTCAGACGCTCGCCTCCGGGGTGAGTGTGCCGGCCGGTCGCGGCCTGTCGGGCGGATCGCCCGGCGTCGCCCCGGTGAGCACGATCCTGCGCGGCGCCAATGCGGCGGAGGTGTTCGCGTCCGGTCGGGTTCCGACCTCCGCCTCGGAGCTCACGTGCGACCACGCGGAGATCCAGGAGGCCAAGCAGTTCGCGATGCTCGCCGCCGACGACTTCGTCACCGGCGTCGCCGCCGGCGGCGCGGGCTTCGGAGACCCGTTGCGTCGTGAGCCGTCGGCGGTCGCCCGTGACGTCCATGACGGGCTCGTGAGCGCCGAGGTGGCGCTGAGTGTCTACGGCGTCGCGCTCACCGCCGATGACGTCGACGAGTCGGGGACCGTGACCGAGCGTGACCGAATCCGGCGTGAGCGGCTGGACGGTGACGTCGAGTCGGCGGACGCTGGGGCGGCGTCTCGGCCGGCACCGGCGGCGCTCGAGTCAGGGGCCGAGGCGCTGCACGACGTCACCGACACGATCCGGGCGATGCGCTCGGGCGCTGAGGTGGTGCTGTGCTGCACCGTCTGCGGTCACGCGTTCTGCCGCTATGAGGAGGACTTCGCGGCGGCGAGCATCGTCCGCAGGCTTCCCTTCACCGCCACCGTGCCCGCCAACCGCCACTGCTCGGCTGACTACGCGCTCTATCAGTACAGCTGCCCGGGCTGCGGCACCGCCGTCGCGACCGACGTGCGCCGCGACGGGGAAGCCGCGCTGGTGGAGTCGCAGTTCGGATGAAATGGCGAGGCTCGCGGCCGCGATGATGGTCGTTTAGGCTGTGGCGGATCGAAAGGGAGGCGCAATGGAGGTCGTTGATGCAGACACCAGGATCTTCGGTGACTTCTGACCGCCGGAACGCCCCGGTTCAGATCGGTGGGCTTGAGGTCCGCAGCGTGATCGACTCGGCGGCCAGTGACGGCACCCATACGGTCATCGAGGTGACCGTGCGGCCCGGCGGTCAGATGCCCGCGCCGCACAGCCATGACGCCTTTGAGGAGACGTTCTTGGGTCTGGAGGGAGTCGTCACGGTGATCGTCGAGGGGTTCGAGCACCGTCTCGGGGTCGGCGAGGCGGTCTGCGTCAAGCGCGGAGAGATTCACGGCTTTCGCAATGACACCGAGCAGACCGTTCGCTTCTTCGGGATCGCGGCACCCGGTGTCTTCGGCTGGCCCTACTTCAAGGAACTCGCCGAGGCGTTTGCGTCGTTTGGATCCGGTCCCCCGGATCGGGCCGTGATCGGCGAGGTCATGCGCCGCCACGGTCTGTCCCCCGCCTCCTGAAGGCGGGTGCTCGAACAGACTGCGCTGAACCTCGACGACTGACCGCGAGGTCAGGTCGTGCCGTAGTGGCGACGGGTGTCCTTGAAGAGGCTCTTCACCAGGAGGGCGTTGACGGGTCCGCCCGGTTTACCGATGGCGGAGGGCTCCGAGGCGATGGTCCAGGTCAGTCGTGAGCGCTTCTCTCCCGCGGGCTCGACGAGGTAATCCTCCGCCAGGCGGCGAAAGACGGGCAAGCTGGCGCTGGCGACGTAGAACGACTTGCGTCGTCCCTCCTCCCACAGGAAGTAGGTCTCCTGGACGGTCAGCGCGCCGCCGAGGATCTTCGCCTCTCGGGTGGTGCCGACGGTGAACGGTCTGGGTGAGGTCCAGCGGATCGACAGGGCGCGACACCATCCGAGCGGGTCCTCGCCGATGAGTTCTGCCCAGACCTGGTCGGCGGGCTTGGCGATCTGGAACGTCTCGGAGAAGCGGGTGGGGGCGGTGGTGAAGAACGCTTCGTCGGTGGCGATCAGCGAGGGCAATGGGTGAGTCTCCGTTCGGGAGCGGGGTGCCAATGCCCATCTTTGCACTCGCGGCTACGTGCGGACCAGGCGCAGCGTCGTGGCCGCCGCCGCATCGGCGACCGAACGACGCCGCGGACGCCCTCGATCTGCGTGGCTCAAGTCCCCGAGGTCGGCCGCCGATATGTGCCGCATGGGCGGCTTTGAATGAGTACTGACCCGTTCTCGCAGCCCGCGGCACGGCAATACACCGTCCGTCCTTACAACCGGCGCATGGCCAAACGGGTGGCCCGGCGGGCTGACGTCGACGGCGAAGGCGCGGTGGCCGTTGCGTTCGCGTTCAACAACCTCGCCACCGCGGTCATCCTCGGGGTGATCGTGGACATCGTGAAGTTCGTTCCCGTCGTCGGTTCCTACATCGATCTCGCGGTGAGCATCCTGGCTTTCTACTTTCACCGGATCGTCCTGGTCACCGAGCAGAACGTGTACGTGTTCCGGGACTGGCCGTTTCATTTTCCGGGCAAGCTCCTGATGAAGGAGCAGCGAGGACCGGGCGTCGTACAGCTCGGCGCGCCCAGTGCCTCATCGTCGGCCTTTATGCGCTTCATCCGGCGCGGTCAGCTGACTTTTGAAGACGGGACGATCGTCTATCACTCCTTCATCTTCATCCGCCGGGCGCAGTACATGGCACAGGAAGCCAACCTGCCCGCAGGCCGGTAGCGACTCAGCGACGTCATCGCGAACCCCTGCACCGCCGCCGGCCGTATTCTGGAGGACGATGACAGCGCGTGTTGATCGTCGATGCTGGTGGCGGGCGCTTTCCCTGCGGCCCCGCTGATCTCTGTTCACGGGCCGCCCTGAGCGGTCCGTTTGCCCACCGCCGGCGTGCACGCTCAGGAGGCCTCTCTTGCGAAAGGCTCCCTCAATGTCTCATGCCCAGCCCGCCGTCGCCTCGACTGCGACCGCGTTCACACCCCGGGTTCTGACCGGCGATCGCCCGACCGGCCCGCTGCATCTCGGCCACCTGTTCGGCACGCTGGAGAACCGCGTGGAACTCCAGAACGAGGGCCTGGACGTGTTCGTGGTCATCGCCGACTATCAGACGATCACCGACCGCGACAGCCCCGCCTCACTGCCCCATGACGTCGAGGAGCTGCTCGCCGACTATCTCGCCGTGGGGATCGATCCTTCGCGGTCAACGATCTTCGCTCACTCACTCATCCCCGAGCTCAACCAGTTGCTGCTTCCGTTCCTCAGTCTCGTGACCCTCCCCGAGCTGCTGCGAAACCCCACCGTCAAAGACGAGGCGACCGCGGTCGGGATGTCCGCGCTCAGCGGGCTGATGCTCACCTACCCCGTCCATCAGGCGGCCGACATCCTGTTCTGTCGCGCGACCCTGGTTCCGGTCGGCCGCGATCAGCTCCCCCACGTCGAGCAGACCCGACAGATCGCACGCCGCTTCAACCGCCGCTACGCCGCGGAGAACCCCGTGTTCCCCGAGCCCGAGGCGCTCCTGGGCAACGCGCCGGCGCTCCTCGGAACCGACGGGCGCAAGATGAGCAAGAGCCGCAACAACGCCATCGCCCTGGCCGCGACCGAGGACGAGACGGCGCGGCTGCTGCGCGGCGCGAAAACCGACTCAGATCCCCACATCACCTATGACCCCAGCCGTCGTCCCGAGATCGCAAACCTCGTGCTGCTGACCGCGCTCTGCGAGGGCATCGACCCCCACGTGGTCGCCGAGGAGCTCGGGAGCGCCGGAGCCGGCCGGCTCAAACGACGCGCCACCGATGCCGTCAACGAGCATCTGCGACCCATCCGAACCCGCCGCGCCCAACTCATCACAGACCGGACCTACCTGCGCAGCGTCCTGCGAGACGGCAGCGCCGCCGCGCGGGACATCGCTGCCTCCACGCTCAGCCAGGTCACCGACGCGATGCACACCGCCTACTAAAGACCCGGCCCCGCTCCCACCGGCACCGGCCCGGTCTAGGCGGCGGAGATCCCTCCGTTGACGCTGATCGCCTGACCGG
>CAZZWJ010000003.1:12391-28923 GCA_964657875.1 uncultured Solirubrobacteraceae bacterium | reverse complement strand
CGCCACCACCGCCGGTATCGCATCACCGAGGGCTCCGAGGAGATCCAGATGCGCCGGGTGGCCGGCTACATGTTCGGCTTCATGCACCAGCAGGCTCCGAAGGGGGTGCAGGTCGGGTGACGACCGTGACAGCAGGCGTCGAGGAAGGCAGGGTCGACGAGGAGGAGTTCCGCTCCCAGGTGCGGGACTTCATGGAGGCCCACGTCACCCGCCGGCCGGTGGACGCCCACCCGGGCCGCCTGCGCCTGGAATCGATCCCGAGCGCGGTCGAGCAGGCCCGGCAGGCGGCGGCCGCGATCACCGGCGCGCCGGCGCCCCGTCCCGACGTGCCGTGGTTCTGGTCTGACCAGTTCGATCTCAAGCTGCAGATCTGCGGACTGCTGTCAGGCGCGACCACGGCCACCGTGCGGGGGGATCTCGCGGAGGACCGCTTCGCCCTGTTTCACACCCGCGGGCGCCGGCTGGTGGCCGTGGAGGCCGTCAACTCCGCGCGTGACTTCATGGCCGGCAAGACGATGATCCGCGACGGCACGGAGCTCGACCTGGAGCGACTCGGCGACGAGGGAGTCTCGCTGAAGGAGATGCTCGCCGCCTGATGGCCCGGATCACGTTCATCGACCAGGCCGGAGCCGAGCATCTCGTCGACGTGCCGTCGGGGATCTCGCTCATGGACGGCGGCGTGCGCAACAACGTGCCCGGGATCGTCGCCGAATGCGGGGGCAGCTGCTCGTGCGGCACCTGTCACGTCCATGTCGCCGAGGAGTGGATCGACCGCCTCGAGGCTCCCGACCCCACCGAGACCGAGCTGGTCGAGTTCATGGAGAACCACCGCGCCACATCCCGGCTGTCCTGCCAGATCGTCGTCGAGGACGAGCTCGACGGCCTGATCGTCCACGTGGCGCCCAATGAGATCTGACCGGCGCCGGCCGGGTGACCGGGGTGTGGATCCAACGAGAGAGGAATGCCTTTTCGCATGTATGACTACGTGATCGTGGGGGCCGGTTCAGCCGGCTGCGTGCTCGCCAACCGCCTGACCGAGGACGCGGAGGTGTCAGTCCTGCTGCTCGAGGCCGGTGGACCCGATACCGACGAGCTCATCCACATGCCGATCGGCTTCGGCGGGCTGCTCAAGAGCGAGTACGACTGGGACGACCTCTCCGAGCTCGAGCCGTACCTCAACGACCGCCGCACCCCGCTCGGACACGGTCGGGTGCTCGGCGGCTCGAGCTCGATCAACGCGATGATCTACCTGCGCGGTCACCGCAGCGGCTACGACGGCTGGGCGCGGGACGGACTGGACGGTTGGGGCTATGACGACGTCCTGCCCTACTTCCGGCGCTCGGAGGACAACGACCGTCTGTGCGACGAATTCCATGCCCAGGGCGGCCCGCTGGGCGTCTCGGACACCCGCGCCGCGACCCCGTGCGTCGACACGATGATCGCCGCCGCCCGGTCACTGGGGATCGCCCCCACCGACGACTTCAACGGCGCGCGGCAGGAGGGTGTCGGCCGGGTGCAGTCGACGACCCGCGACGGTCTGCGCTGCAGCGCCGCGGTCGCGTTCCTGCATCCCGCCACCGACCGCCCGAACCTCGAGGTCCGGACCTGGTGTCACGCGCGGCGGATCCTGTTCGAGGGCCGGCGCGCGGTCGGGATCGAGTACGACCGCCTCGGGGAGATCGCCGAGGTCCGCGCCGAGCGTGAGGTGATCGTCTGCGCCGGCGCCTATGCCTCACCCCAGCTGCTCATGCTCTCGGGCGTCGGGCCGGCCGAGGATCTGCAGCTCATGATGATCGACGTCGTCGAGGACCTGCCGGTCGGCCGCAACCTCCAGGATCACTGCATGGCCCCGCTCACGTTCTTCACCGAGGGCGGCACCCTCGAAGCGGCGTTCACCCCGGAGAACGTCGCGCTCTACACGGCCGAGCAGCGCGGTCCGCTGGCCTCCAACGTCGGCGAGGCGGTCGCCTACCTGCACACCCGGTCGGGCCTCGACGCCCCGGACATGCAGATGCCGCTCGCGCCGGTGATGATCCACGAGGACCTGCTCGGCGCCGCCTTCGCCAGCGCGGTCTCGGTGGTGCCCACGCTGGTGTCGATCGCCAGTCGGGGGACGGTGACCCTCCGCGCGGCGCGGCCGAAGAGCAAGATGCGGATCCTCAACAACTACCTCGAGGCGCCCGAGGACCGCGCGGCGATGGTCGAGGGGGTTCGCACGGCGCTCGCGATCGCCGAGCAGCCCGATTTTCGGACGCTGTCCACCCGCCCGCACCACGTTCCGGCGTCGGACTCCGAGGCCGACATCCTCGACTTCCTGCGCCGGACCTCACACACCGTCTGGCACCCCGTCGGCACCTGCGCGATGGGCACGGTGGTCGACGATCAGCTGCGCGTCCACGGACTGGAGGGCCTGCGGGTGATCGACGCGTCGGTGATCCCGAGGATCCCCAACGCGAACACGAATGCCCCGACGATCATGGTCGCCGAGAAGGGCGCGGACCTGCTCAAGGGCCACTCCCGGATCCAGACCGAGGTGGCGGCGCCGCTGACCCGTACGTAGATGGTGAGGCGGACCGTCGAGGCGACCCGCGGGGGTGGGCACCCGCGGCGTCACGTCGGTATCGGCTCGGTGAGCCGAGCCCGCAGCGCGGCGATCACCTCCGGGGTCACACCGACCGAGAGCAGATAGCCCTCGGCGCCGCCGTGGGCCCGCGCCAGCCACGTGAGCAGCAGCGACATGGCGCCGGCGGGCGCCTGCATGAACGCCTCGGGCTGGGCGACCATCGTCGCCTCCGCATGGGCGTGGGCCCGAGCCCGGATCCGGTCGACGCGCTCCTTGCTGAGGTGATAGTCGCGGGCGATCGTGTCGTGGTCGACCCCGAGCACGTCATGCAGCACGGCGGCCATCACCCCCGTGCGGTCCTTGCCCGCGGCGCAGTAGAAGACTGCGGGGAGGCCGTCGTCGCTCGCGAGCAGCTCGATCACCTCCCGGATCGTTCCGGCACCCTCGCAGAGCATGTCCCGATAGCGGTCGCGCAGGAACTCCTCGGTCGGCTGGGCGGGATCCAGCAGGGCGCGGTCCCACGTCGTGCGGATCATCGGCCGATGCACGACCGGTCGCTGCGCGGCGCTCCCCGGACACATGCCGGTCGCGTCGATCTCACGATCGGTGCGCAGGTCGATGACGGTCGCCCACCCCAGCTCGCGCACCGTCTCCAGGTCGGCCCCGGTCAGGCGCTGCAGTCCCGCACCGCGGTACACGCGGCCCCATCGGATCCGGCGACCGTCGGTCGTCGGGTAGCCGCCGAGATCACGGAGGTTGAACACGTGCTCGAGCGCGACGTCACGACACGCACCGTCGGCGTCCGCAGCGGTCATCGCGCTCGATGTTAACGGTCGTTCGCAGGTGGCGACGCCGGCGGCCGCTGTGGTGGATCCATGACCGACAGCCGTGCTCGGAGCGCGTCGCGGTCGACCTTGCCCGACGCGGACACCGGGAGCGCGTCGATCGGCTCCACCCACTCGGGCCAGATCGTCTTGGAGACCGCGAGGCCCCGGAGGCGTTCGCGCAACTCGTCCAGTCCGAGCCGGGTCCCGGGGTCGAAGACCACGAACGCGGCGCAGCGCTCGCCGAGATCGGGATCGGGATACGCCACGGCGGCGACATCGCGCACGCCGTCGACCGTCGCGACCGCGGCCTCGACCTCGGCGAGGGAGATCTTCTTGCCCCCGCGGTTGACGATCTCCTTGACCCGCCCCTTGAGCCGCAGGTAGCCCGCGTCGTCCACCGATCCCAGATCACCCATCCGCCCCCACCCGGCCTCGTCGAACACCGACGCCGTCGCCGCCTCGTCGGCGAAGTAGCCGAGCGCCGTGTCGGGGCCGCGCATCGCCACCTCGCCGGTCTCACCGGCGCGCAGGTGCCGTCCGTCCGGCGCGAGGATCGCCAGCTCGGCACCGGCACACACCCGGCCCAGCGTCGTGTGGCGGCGCTCCCGGGGATCGGAGGCGGAGACCATCGTCGGGGCGCCGACATCGATCGCGCCGTAGACGACGATCACGCGACACGCGAACGCGCGCTCCAGCGAGCGGGCCGTCTCCGGGGCGAGAAACGCGCCGCCGGTCTGCAGCACCTCGACGCTGCGGACGGTCTGCGGATCACACCCGTCGCATCCCAGCATGCGAGCCGCGATCGTCGGCAGGGTGGCGATCCGCGTCACCCGGTGGGCGACGATCAGCTCGAGCAGCGCCTCGGGTGCCAGGTCAGGTGCGATCACCAACGAGCAGCCGGTGAGGGCGACCGAGCCGATCGCGTTGATCCACCCGACTCCGCCCGCCAGCGGGGCGGCCACGAGCAGCGTGTCGACCTCCGAAAGACCGGAATGGGCGATCACCGACCGCGCCATCGCCAACGAGCTGTTGGCGCTGCGCATGACGATCTTCGGCGTGCCGGTGGTACCCGACGTGCCGATCAGCGTGCAGATGGCATCGGGGTCCGGGGCGGGCAGGTCGGCGGCGGGTTGCGCCATCGCCAAGCGCCGCAGCTGCTCCCCGGCGGTCACCGTCTGCGCCGGCGCCGACAGCGCGTCGCCAACGACCTCGACGTGACCGGCGCGACGATCGGTGATCAGGCCCGTGGCCATGGTGCGCCTCGCCGCCGCGACCGCGCGCTGGGTCCCGGTGTCGGCCGGCAGCTCGTAGGCGACCAGGCCGGCGACGGCCAGCCCGTACAGGGTGAGCACGTGCGCGGTGGTGTCGGCCATCTGCACGAGCACCACGTCCCCCGCTCGCAGCCCGTGATCGATCAGGCTGCCCGCCAGCGCCCGCGCCGCACGGTCCAGCTGCCCCCAGGTGAGCGCCCAGCTCGCGTCGGTGCAGGCCAGCCGATCGGGCGCCGCCGCGGCATGGCCGGCGAGCAGTCGGTCACATCCGTCGCCCCAGAGACCGGCGGCGTAGTACGCGGTCGCCTGCTCGTCAGACCAGCGCATCGAACGCAGCGCCGGCCAGCCCGGGATCAGCTGTGCCGTGGTCATCGGTTCCTCCCGGGGTTGAGCGTCGCCGTCGGATCGACCGATTCGCGCAGCTGGGCGATCTGCTCCTCGGTGGGCGCGGGTGTCTCCGGGACGTCGACCGGCACGGCGAGGTCGAATCCGGTGCGCTCGCGCAGACGCGCGGCGCTGACCCCGGGATGCAGTGAGGCGACGCGCCACCGGCCATCACCGCCGATGCGCAGGCACGCGAGTGGCGTCACGCAGTGATCGGGGCCGCGTCCGACACGGTCGGACGGGTAGCGGCCGCCATCGGGCCGGCGGGCGCCCGCGCCGGAGGCGAAGTCGACGCGCTCGACGAGGGTCCGGGGGCTGTGGGTCTCACACATCAACATGAACCGGCCCGCCGAGGTGGCGATCCCGGCGTTGACGAACCCCGGTCCGCGCAGCGTCGGCGCGGCGGGGTCGGGCCCCAGTGCGGTGAGGTTGAAATTGCCGTAGGCGTCGATCTGGATGCCGCCGAAGATCGCCACGTCCCAGCGACCGCGCTCGGTGTCATCGAAGACGTCCTCCATCGTGAAATGGGCCTCGGCGGTGCGCAGGTACTCGGCGTCGCCTCCCGACGGCGCGAGCCACCGGGGACGGGGGTTGACAGCGCCGGATCCGGTGAGCAGGGTGAGGTTCGGGGCATGGGTGCGTTGGGCGAGCAGGCCGGCGGCCATCGGGATCGCGGACGCCCCGCCGACGATCAGCAGCTCGGCGTCGCGCAGGCGGTCGGCGAGCCGGCAGGCCATCAGCTCGCCGTCGCTGAGCGGCGCGCCCGTCACCACGGCTCCGCCAGCCGGGCTGCGAGCGACTCCGCTCCCCCGCACGCCTCCAGGTACGCCGCATGGCTCTCGGGACTGACGTACCGGGCGAAGTAGGCGGCGCGGGTCTCGGGCCGGCCGACCGCGTCCAGGTAGCCGCGTAGGTGCTCCTCGTCGGCGCGGTGAACGCCGTGACTGGACCCCGGGTGGGCGCCGAACGGGAGATCGACGATCGCGGTGACCAGGTAGCCGGGCAGACTGGTGGCCGCCGGGTCCGCGCGGATGACGTCGTTGTCGATCACCTCGTCGACACCGGCGATGACCGCGCGTCGCGCCGCCTTGGCCATCACGCGATCGGCGAAGCGAGCGCCCGGCTGGCGCAGGTTGCCGTATACGTCGCCGCGGGCGGCGTGGAGCAGGACGACGTCGGGAGCCAGCGCGGGGACGTCGAGCACCTCGGTGCCGGAGGGGGTGCTCCGCGCCCGCAGATCGGGGCGGGTCTGCGCGAGCGCGGTGCCACGCAGCGAGCGCACCGGCACCGAGGGCAGTCCGGCCGCGGCGGCCCGGTAGCCACCGACGAGGCTGGGTTCGTCGCACTCGACGAGCTCCAGAGCGCCCGTCTCGACGGCGGCGCGGAACGCCGGCGCCATGCCGAGCTGCTCGAAGGTGACGTTCGGCAGATGGGCTCGGCGCACGCAGCCGGCCGCGATGAGCAGATCGACGGCGAACCCGGCGGCGGGGCCGGCCGAGAGGGTGAGGTCCCGGGGCCGGGCCCGGATCACGGCGCGCACGAGCGCCGAAGGGCAGTTGTGACTCCAGATGCCCCCGATGGCGACGTGGTCGCCGTCACGCACCAGGGCGGCGGCCTCGGGCAGCGTCGTGAGTTTGGAGCGGCGTCGCCGCTGCGCAGGGTCAGGCGGGTCGGTCACGCATACATCGCATCGATCTGCACCGCGTACTTCTCGTCGATGCGGGAGCGACGCAGCTTCAGCGTGTTGGTGAGCGCGTCCCCCCCGGGCTCCCACTCGTCCTCCAGGATCGTCCAGCCCCGAATCTGCTCGACCCGGGCCAGTCGCTCGTTGGCGGCGGCGATCGCCCGCGTGACCTCGGCGGTCACCTCAGGGCTGGCCAGGAGCGTGGGGCGGTCGCCGGTCAGGCCGTGTCGCCGCGCGAAGGCGGTGAGCTCATCGGAAGCGAGCACGATCAGCGCGGTCACCCACCGTCGGCGGTCGGCGATCGTCGCGACATGTGCGATCAGCGGGGAGGCCTGCAGCACCGCGGACTCGATCTTGACCGGGAACAGGTTCTTTCCCGAGGAGTTGATCATCTGCTCCTTCTTGCGCCCGATGATCGTCAGGTACCCATCCGCATCGCTCGAGACCAGGTCGCCGGAGTGCACCCACCCCTCGGAGTCGAGCATCTGGGCGGTCTGCTCGGGGTCGTTGCGATAGCCCGAGCAGGCGTGACCGCCCCGCAGCAGCAGTTCGCCGTCGTCGGCGATCGCGACCTCGACCGCGGGCAGCGGGACGCCGACGGTGCCGAGCTTGACTGCCCCGGGCGGGTTCATCGTCGCCATCATGCACTCGGTCTGGCCCCACAGCTCCGCGAGGTTGAGCCCCAGCGCGTGGTGGAACTCGAGCGTCTCATAGGAGCTCGGCGCGGCCGCGACGGCGAACCACTGCGCCTCTTCAAGGCCGAGATGCTCACGCACCGGCGCGAGGGTCGCGAGGGCGTCCCGCGCGGCTTGGGCGCGCTCCGGCGCAAGCGGTGGCGTCTGGCCCTGCGCGGCCCGGGTCCGCTCGTAGCCGACCGCGAGCGCCGCCTGCAGTCGCGGGTCGGCGTCGATCAGGGCCCGGGCCCGGTCGGCGAGCTTCTCACACGTGCGAGGCACACCGAAGAACCGGGTGGGCCGGGTCGCGCGGATCGCGTCCCACAGATCGTCGGGGTCCGGGACGCAGGTGAGCGTGCCACCGAGCACGATCAACGAGTAGTGGCAGATGAACCGGTCGGTGATGTGGGCCGCGGGCAGGAAGGAGACCCCGCGATGGGGCGCGGTGACGACGAAGTGATCGACACCCCGAACGCTGTTCATGATCGCCCGGTGGGAGATCTGCACGGCCTTGGGCTCCCCGGTGGTCCCTGACGTGTACACCAACGTGCCGATCGCCGCCTCGGTCACCGCCCGCCAGCCGGCGTCGAAGTCAAAGCCCGCCGGGTCGGCACGCTCGAGCTCGGCCAGCGACGTCTCCCGGTGACCGCCGACAGCGCCGGCGTCCCCGTCGACGATCACGTGCTCGACCTGGGGACAGGCGATTGCGACCGCCCGGATCTGATCCAGGAACATCGGCTCGGTGACGAGCACCTTCGCCTCTGAGTTGCGCACCAGCTTGACCATCTGCTCGACCGGCTCGGTGTGATAGAGCGAGAACGGCACCGCACCGGCGTGCAGGATCGCCGTGTCGACGATGTTGAACACCGGCCGGTTGCGCAGCAGGATGGCGACCGTGTCATCGGGACGCACGCCGCATGCGTGCAGGCCGGTGGTGACGTCGCGGACGCGGTTCGCGTACTGCGCCCACGTGACGGGCTCCGATCCGCCGTGGTTCTGCAGCGCGACGGCATCGGGCTCGAGGCCGGCGGTGATCTGAAACGCCTCACACAGCGTGGCGGCGGCGAGCGCCGACTCGGTCACCGCGCGGGCCTGCTCGGGCGAGATCATCTGCGGCCCAGCGCGCCTTCGGCGAGCTCGAGGCCACGCTCGATCACCGCATCCAACGTGGAGGCGGCGACCTCCATCCCCGGATCGGGATCGGGCCGACGACGGTTGCGCTTGGACAGCACCGCGGTGGTCGAGGCGATCTTGTAGTAGCAGTAGGCGAGAAACCAGTCGAGCTCCCCGATCTCGATCGGACGCACCGACAGGTATTCCTCGAGGAGCACGTCGCGGTGCGGCACGGCGTCGGAGGCCGCCTGATTGGCGGCGTCGCGATCCAGATGAAAGCGCTGACGCGGATCGGTGTAGGCCATCAGCCAGGCGAGGTCGGTGCGGGGATCCCCCAGCGACCAGATCTCCCAATCGATCACCGCCGACACCTCCGCACCCTCGAACTGGATGTTGCCGATCCGGTAGTCGCCGTGCAGGACCCGGGACGGCTGCGCAGCGGGGAGCGTGTCGAGCAGGCGCTGGTGCAGCTTGGCCTCCTCGCCCCTCAGCTCATCGCCGCAGGTCGCAAACAGAACGGCCCAGCGATCGAGCTCCTGGGCGAGCGTGAACGGGGGCTCGTCACCGAGGCCGAGCTCGGCGGGATCGGGCGTGTGGATGTAGGCGAGCATCCGCGCCGCACCCCGGGCCCGGGCGACGACGGTCGCCGGATCCGGCGGATCGGCGGAGACGTCCTTCTTGGGCTCGTAGGCCTCGCCGGGGACATAGTCCATGACGAAGAACGGCGGCTGGCCCGGCGGGCTGCCGGGGTCCTCGAGCACGACGCCGGGGACGAGCACGTGCGGCACGGGACGCAGCGCCTTGAGCACCCGTGCCTGGCGCAGCACGTCTCGGTTGCGCACCGGCGCCAGACCCGGCGGGGCCACCTTCACCACCACCCTGCCGGATTCCTCGCCGGCACCGGTGAGCCGAGCCGAGTAGGTGAGGCTCGAGACGCCACCGGGCAACGGCTCGAGGTCGGTGATCGCCGCCCCCGGCCAGCGCGCGTCCGCGGCAAGCGTCGCTCGGTCGAGCATCTCCTGGACGGGCAGTTCGGACACGGGTGACCGCAGCCTGCCCGATCGCCCGTGACCGCTCCACTGACGCGTCGCCGTCATCTGGAGGGTGCTACAAGCTCGCCGGATCGATCCTTGACGCGACCGGGATCGGTCGGTTGCGCCGGCATCCAGGCCGCGCGGGCGCGTGTCATCTCTCCTCCTCCGGTCAGAAGGTGTGGCTCGCGCCGGGGCGCAGCCACACTTGATGAGAGCACCGTAGGAGCGCGAGCCGGAGACTGTCAATCGGTCGCGCACCCGGCCGCTGGAGATCTCCCCAGGACCGTCAGGCGCCGGCGCGGACGGCGCTACCGGTCACCGACAGGGTGTTGAGCGAGTGACCGCCGTCGACGGTGAGCTGTTGTCCGGTCACGCAACCGGCGGCCGGGGAGGCGAAGAAGGCGATCGCCTCGGCGATGTCGGCGGGCTGGACGAAGTCGCCCATCGGCATGCGGGCCAGCCACGCGTCCTGGATGTCCCGGGGCATGCCGAGGATGCCGGAGCTGGCCGTCATCCCGGGGAGCACGGCGTTGGCCGTGACTCCGAGGGACACGTTCTCGGCGGCGAGCGTGCGCATCATCCCGAGCAGGCCCGCCTTGGAGGTCGCGTAGGCGATCTGGGCCGGCATTCCGTGCACGGCCGCCGTGCTCGAGGTGACCACGATCCGACCGAAGCGCCGATCACGCATCCCGGGCAGAACCGCCTGCACGACACGGAGCGTGCCGGTGAGGTTGACGTCCAGGTCGCGCTGCCAGCGCTCCAGCCGCATCGTGTGGGCGGCGCCGAACGTCGTCGTCAGCCCGTGATTGGCGGCGAGCACGTCGATCTCCCCGAAGTCCGGCAGCTCGTCGGCGAAGAGGTCCGCCTGCCAGGTGCAGCCGGGCTCGACGTCGATCGTCACCACGTCCATACCCGCCCGCTGCAGGCGGTCGACGATCGCCTGACCGATCCCGCCCTCGCGTGCCGCGCCGGTGACGAGCGCCCGAGGGGCCGACGCGCTCATGCGCAGGCCGTGCCGACCTCGGCGCCGCCCTCGTCGACGGCATCGAAGGACTTCAGCGCCGGATGGCCCTGGAGCCGGAGCACCAGCAGTGCCACCTGGACGCTGAGTTGATCGTCGGCGTCGCCCGCGACGTCGAGCCCGGTGATCCCGTGGATGCGCGAGAGGCGGTAGCGCACGGTGTTCTCATGGACGCCGAGCTGGTCGGAGGCCAGCCGCACGCTGCGACCGGTGTCGTAGAACGCCTCGAGCGTCCGCAGGAGATCGGTGCACACCTCCTCGTCCTGCAGCAGGCGACCGAGCACGTCCTCGACGAAGCGCTGGATCTCCTCGGGATGCCCGTTGGCGACGATCAGCCGGCCCGGACCCAGGTCGTCGGCCGCCAGCACCCGGTGATGAGGCCCGTGGGGGAAGTTCTCGATGCAGCGGGTGACCTGGCGCGCGACGCGGTAGCCACCCGGCACGTCGACCGGCCCGCGGCAGATCGTGGAGATGCCCACGATCAGGACCCCGTCGGAGACCGTGCCCAGCGCCGCCCGCAGGCTGTGCTTGATCCGCCGCACGGCCACGGCCGCCACCTCGGTCTCCGGAACCTCGATGAGCAGCGCGATGCCCTCGGGCCCTCGGGTGGCCAGCACGTCGCAGCCGAGTCGCGCGCTCAGCGCGTCCACGAGGTCATCCGTGTCGAGCGTCCCGGGCGCCGCGTTGCAGTACGCGATGACGCGGTGACGATCGATGGAGACGCTGAGATATTCGGCGCTGCGGCGCAGATCATCCTCGACCGTGGTTCCGCGGATCAGCTGACGGGCCAGCAGCGCGCGGGCGTCGGCGCTGGAGGAGGCCATCTGCCGGCGACCGGCGAGCTCGAGGGCCAGATGCGTGGCGGCGCGCCGGATCAGGAAGTCGTCAAACGCGACCAGACGCGAGGGATGCTCCATGATCACCAGCCAACCCCAGCGATCGCCGCGAACGTCGACCGGCGCGGCGAGATGCCGTCGGCGCACGTCCGCGCCGACGGTCGGTTCGATCGTGGCACTGGCTCCGGGCACGACCTCCTCCATGAGAGTCCGAACCCCGTCGTCGTCGTGGGCATCCTGCATCAGCGTCACCGCCAGCTCGCCCTCGGACGGCGAACTCGACGCCATGGTCTGGCCGCTGGAGTCATACAGCGCGGCCGGCTTGCCGGTGAGTGCGCATACGAGCTCCACGATCGCGGCCAGTCCGCCTCCGCCGAGGATCGCGTCCGAGAGCCGGTGCTCGGCCACCGCGGTCCGCCGGAGCAGGCGATTCTGCCGGTTGGCGGTCTCCAGCGACGTGCGCAGAGCGCTGGACTCCCGCTCGAGCGTGAGCACCGAGCCGCCGAGCGTGGCAAACGCCGAGGCGATCTCGACGTCGATCGGGGCGTAGCGATGCGACTCGGAGCCATTGTCGAGCATCAACAGTCCCTGGACCTGGTCACCGACCATCATCGGCACGCCGAGCAGCGAGCGCAGCTTCCAGGCGCGCACCGCCGAGGTGAGGGCGCGAGGGTCGGAGTGCGCGTCGCGGATCAGCAGGGGGGCGCGGGTTTCGAGGATCCCGCGCGTGATGCGGTCATTGGGACCGCCGAGGATGAGTCGTCGGACGGCGCTCTCCAACTCGGCGCCCGGATGGGCAGCACATCCGACGAACACGTCGCGCGCCTCGTCACGCACGTAGATCGCGCACCGCGTGATCGCGAGCACCTCGCAGGCGCGGGCGGCGACCATCCGCATCGCCTCCTGAAGCTCCGATCCCACGAGGGCGCCGGCGGTGAGCTCTGAGATCCCGGCCAGCGCGGCGCGGTACTCGAGCCGCTCCTGCTCCTGCTCCTGCTCGGGCGACGGCGCGGTCACCACGCGTCGGCGCGGCCGTTCCTGGGCCACAGCGCTCATGCCTCTCCCTCCTGGCGACGACGGGAGCACCGTCCATCGCCTCGTCGATGAAGCGGAGCCGTCCTACAGACCCCACCACCGTCTCTCTCCAATGAGAGAACTATACCATCGCGGTTAACGATCGTTAGCGTCCTCCCAACTGCGCACGAAGCCGGTACTTGAGGACCTTGCCCCCGACCGTCTCGGGCAGTTCGCTCACGAACACGACGCGCTTGGGCCTCTCGTAGCCGGCCAACCGATCGCGGCAGAAGCCGATCACGTCCTGCTCGCTGGGCGGGGCTCCCTCGCGCCCCACGACGACCGCGGTGACGAGCTCCCCCCAGCGCTCGTCGGGGACGCCGATCACCGCCACCTTGACGACGTCGGGGTGTTGGATGACGACCGCCTCGACGCGCAGGCTGGAGACGTTCTCGCCTCCCGATTTGACGATGTCCTTGTAGCGGTCGACCATCACCTGGACGCCATCCGCCTCGTACTGGCAGCTGTCGCCGGAGTGAAACCAACCCCCGGCGAAGGCCTCGGCGGTCGCCTCCTCATTGCGGTAGTAGCCGGCGGTGAGCGCCGGCCCCCGGAACACCGCCTCGCCGGGAATGCCCGGACGGTCTCGCAGGTCCGCACCGGCGGCGTCGACGACCTTGGCCGCCATGATCGGGTTGGGCAGTCCGACGTAGTTGACGGCGCCGGCACCGTCACGCACCCGCTCAGGGTGCTCGTCGAGCCAGAAGCGATAGCCCGACATCGATTCGGTCTGTCCGAAGATCTCCCACAGCGCGAGGTCGTCGCCGCAGAGTCGCTTGAGGCGCGCGACGAGGTCGGCGTGGATCGTCTTCCAGGAGAACATCGCGACGGTGAGCGAGTGCAGGTCATAGCGACCGGGATCGACCTCGACGACCTCGGCGAGTCCCTCCAGAAACTGCGGCGAGCCCGCCCACAGCGCGGTGATCTCCTCCTCGGTGATCGCGGCCGCCAGCGGCTCAGGTCGGTTGGGCCCCCGACCCACGATCGCGGTGCCGCCGCTCAGCCACGCCGGAACGAGCGTCGAGTTGTGGCCGCAGTGGTAGACGATCGGGAGGAAGGTGCCGACGCGCAGGTCGTGCTCGTAGGCCAGGCCACGGGTGAGCGACAGCGCGTAGGAGTACCCGGTGAGATACGAGAAGGTGTGCGTGCCCATCGAGGCCTTGGGCATCGCGGTGGTCCCGGAGGTGAACAGGAGCTCCCAGACGTCGTCGCCCGAGACCGTGACATCCACCTCGTCGGTCGGGGCCCCCGCGATCCACTCCCGGAAGTCGACCGCGCCGGGCACCTCGTCGCCGCCGATCGCGATCGCGACCCCGGGTGTCACGCCGGCGGCGGCGAACGCCGGCCGGGCACGCTCCCAGAGGCCGGCGTCGACGACCACGAGTCGGGGTTCGACGTGCCCGATGATCCAGGTCACCACGTCGGTCGCCATCACGGGGTTGACCGGCGCCGCCACCAACCCGGCCTTGGCGATCCCGACGAGCAGGAGAATCGCCTCCACGGAGTTATCGCAGAAGGTGAGCACCCGGTCGCCGCGCTGCATGCCGGTCTCGAGCAGTGCATGAGCGACCTGGTTGGCGACCGCGTCGGCCTGCCGATAGGTGAGGCGGGCGTATTCATCGGACGCGTAGGCTCCCTCCCACCCGATGATCGCCTCCCGGTCGGGTCGGCTCCAGGTCATGCGCTCGAGCAGGTCGCCGAACGCCATTCGATTCCAGCGGTCCTCGGTCCGCCGCCCGTGCAGGTTGGTGACGTCAAAACCCACGGCTGTGACCCTCCCTCGGTTACCGGCGCAACCCTACCACCGCCGTTAACGATGGTTTACTATCAGTCGCGTGGAGAGAATGCTGTTCGAGGCCGAGCATTTGGCCCTGCGCGACGCCTGGGGCAGCTACCTCGAAAAGGAGGTCGCACCCCACTACGACGACTGGGAGCGCGAGCGCCGGATCCCGCGTGAGGTGCTCAGTCGGATCGGCGAGCTGGGGTTCCTGGGGCCCGCGGTCCCCGAGCAGTACGGCGGCGCCGGCACCGACGACTTCCGCTTCAACGTCGTGCTCGACGAGGAGGCGGCGGCGCGCGGCTTCACCGGCGTCGCGATGGCCCTGTCGGTCCACCAGGACGTTGCGCTTCCGTACCTGCTGGAGCTCACCGACGACGAGCAGAAGGCGCGGTGGCTGCCGGGCCTGGCCTCCGGTGAGCTGATCGCCGCGATCGCGATGTCCGAGCCCGGGGTCGGATCCGATGTGGCCAACATCGCCACCCGCGCCCGCCGGCACAACGGCGACTACCTGGTGTCGGGCTCCAAGACGTTCATCTCCAACGGGCTCAATTCCGACGTCGTGGTGACCGCCGTGCGCACCGGGGACAGCGGTCGACGGGACGACATCAGCGTGATCGTGATCGAGCGCGGCATGAAGGGCTTTGAGCGCGGACGCAACCTCGAGAAGCTCGGCACCCACTCCCAGGACACCGCCGAGCTGTTCTTCGAAGACGTGCGCGTGCCCGCCGAGAACCTGCTCGGCGAGGAGGGCCGCGGCTTCACGTACCTGATGCGCAACCTCGCCCAGGAGCGACTCGCGATCGCGGTGACCGCCGTCGGCGGTGCCCGCGGCGCGCTCGCGCGAACCCTGGAGCACGTCAAGGAGCGCTACGCCTTCGGCCGCCCGGTCGGCACCTTCCAGAACTCGCGCTTCAAGCTCGCCGCGTGCCACGGCGAGCTGCAGGTCACCCAGGCCCACATCGATGCGGCGATCACCGCTCACGTCGATGGCCGGCTGAGCCCCGAGGACGCCGCCGTGGCCAAGTGGTGGGCGACCGAATCCCAGGGCCGGATCGTCGACGCCTGCCTGCAGCTGCACGGCGGCTACGGCTACATGCTCGAGTATCCGATCTCCCGGGCCTACGTCGACGCGCGCGTGAATCGCATCTACGGCGGCTCCAACGAGATCATGCTCGAGATCGTCGGTCGTTCGCTGGGGCTGGGCGAACCGCGATGACCGACGCCCTCGTCGCCTCGACGCTCGTCGACGGCGTGCGCACCGTCGCGCTTGACGATCCCGAGCGGCGCAACGCCCTGTCGGCGGCGCTGCTCGACGAGCTGCTCGCCGCGCTGCAGCACGCCCGCGACGACGATGACACCCGCTGTGTCGTGCTCACCTCCACCCACCCGAGCGTGTTCTGCGCGGGGGGCAACCTCGCCTCCTTCGGCGACGACGCCACCGTGATCGACAAGCATCTCGCCAACGATCGATTCCCCGAGCTGTTCTCGCTGCTCACCGGCTTCCCCAAGCCGACGCTGTGCAAGACCGACGGCCACACCCTGGCCGGAGGATTTGGGCTGGCGCTCGGCTGTGACCTGATCATCGCCTCCGAGCGGGCGACATTCGGGACGCCGGAGATCAACGTCGGCGTGTTTCCCTTCATGTTGATGGCGCTGCTCTATCGCAACATCCCGCGTAAGCAGGTCGATGAGATGATGCTGCTCGGGCAGCGGATCTCGGCGCAGCGCGGCTACGAGATGGGCTTCGTCAACCGCGTCGTCTCCCCCGATGACCTCGACGCTGCCACCGCGGAGTGGGCGACCCAGCTCGCCGGCAAGTCCCCGCTGCTGATGGCGCTCGGCAAGCGCGCGATCCGCACCCAGCGCGACATGCCACTCGAGCAGGCGCTGGAGTACCTCCAGGGCCAGCTCTCCCTCACGTTGTCAACCGCAGACGCCAAGGAGGGTGTCGCGGCCTTCTTCGACAAGCGGCCGGCTCAGTGGACGGGCCATTGATGAGCTTCACCGGACGCGCGGACAGTGGCATTGGACCCTGAGGTCGTCGTCGCGGGCGCGGGGCCCGTCGGACTCACCCTGGCGATCGCGCTGGGGCAGCGCGGAATCCGCTGCCTGGTCGTCGATCGCGCCTCCGGGCCGGGGAGGTTGCCCAAGATGGAGCGCTGCAACGCGCGCACGATGGAGTTGTTCAGGCGCCTGCGGATCGCAGATCGCGTGCGGAGCGCCGGGCTGCCCACGGACGTCCCGATGGATGTCTTCATCATGACCCGGCTC
>CAZZWJ010000003.1:0-12381 GCA_964657875.1 uncultured Solirubrobacteraceae bacterium | reverse complement strand
CGAGCCGATCCTGCGTCTCGCCTATCCGTCACCCGATGTGCACCGCGGGCGGATCGCCGCCGTGAGCGACGGCAGTGAGCCTCTGGAGCCCTACCAGCTGATCTCTCAATATGTGCTCGAGCCGCTGCTCGGGGAGATCGCCCGCGAGCTGGCGACGGTCGAGGTCCGGTTCGACTGCGCGGTGACCGCCGTGACGCAAGACGCCGACAGGGTGACCGTGCAGCTGGAGGGCGCCGGCCGCCCGACGCCGCAGGTCGACGCCACGTTTCTCGTTGGCTGCGACGGCGCCGCCAGCACGGTGCGCAGGAGCCTGGGCATCCAGCTTCAGGGCCAGGGCGGCATCGGCTCGCTGCGACAGGTCCAGCTGCGCTGCGACGACCTCATCGACCGGGTTCCGATCGTCGGCCGTGGCCGCCATTTCTGCTTTGCCGACTCCGACGCCCGGATGATCGGCACGACGCTCGTCGTGCAGTCCGACCAACGTCACTTCACGTTCCACACGGGCCTGCCCGAGGACGCTCCGTTCGCCGAGGCGATCGCGTGCAAGATCGGCACCGAAACCGACCTGGAGGTGATCTCGGTCAACCCGTGGACATTGCACCTCCTGCTCGCCGAGCGCTACCGCGACCGCCGGGTGTTCCTCGCCGGTGACGCGGCGCACCTGGTGATACCGCAGGGTGGTCTGGGGATGAACACCGGTGTCGGTGACGCCGTCGACCTGGGCTGGAAGCTGGCCGGCGTCTTGCGGGGCTGGGGCGGTGAGGGCCTGCTGCGCTCCTACGAAGCTGAGCGACGCCCCGTTGGCGAGCGGGTCGTGAGGGCCTCGGAATACGCCGCCCAGGGAACCGCGCAGTGGCGCCGGGCCTCGACCGACGCCGTGCTGGAGGACAGCGCCGAGGGCGAACGGGTCCGTGCCGCGGTGGCCGCCGAAGCGGACGTACACCATCGCAAGAGTCACGAGATGAGGGGAATCGAGTCCGGCTACCGCTATGACCGGTCGCCGATCGTCGACTACGGCAACGAGGAGCCACCGCGCGATGACGGATACGCCTACGCATATGTTCCGTCGGCCCGTCCGGGCTACCGGCTCCCCCACGTCTGGTGCGCCGACGGGTCAGCGCTGCACGACCGCCTCGCGGACGGGTTCACCGTGCTCGTGCTCGGTCCCCATCACGGCGCCGGCAATGGCCTGGAGGCGGCCCTGCTCGGCACCGGCGCGCCGGTGCGGCTGCTGCACGCCCCCGACGAATCGGCGCGTGCGGCCTACGGCGCCGACCTGCTGCTCATCCGGCCCGACCTGCACGTCGCCTGGGCGGGCGACCATCCGCCCGCCGACCCGGATGGCATCGCCGCCCGGGCCGTGGGCCGCGCTATCTAGACCCGCTCGAGCACCGCGCCGGTTCCCAGACCGCCGCCGCAGCACATGGTGACCAGGCCGGTGGCGGCGTCGCGACGCTCCATCTCGGCGATGATCGTCGCGAACAGGCGCGCCCCTGTCGAGCCGACCGGGTGGCCGAGCGCCATCGCACCCCCGTTGACGTTGACCCGCTCCATGGCGGGCTCGAGCTCTCGCTGCCAGGCGAGCACGACCGATGCGAACGCCTCATTGACCTCCATCAGATCGAAGTCGCCGATCGACATGCCGGTGCGGTCAAGCAGCTTGCGCGTGGCCGGAATCGGCCCCGTGAGCATGATGATCGGATCGACGCCGACGGTCACCTGGTCGACGACGCGCACGCGCGGGGTCAGTCCGTGGCGTTTCACCGCCGCCGGGCTGGCGATCAGGACCGCGGCCGCGCCGTCGGACAGCTGCGACGAGGTCGCGGCCGTGATCCGCCCGTTCTCCGGGCGAAACGGCGTCTTGAGGCCGGCGAGCCCCTCGAGGTTCGTATCGGGCCGGATCCCCTGGTCGGAGGTCACGATTCCGTGCGGGGTCTCGATCGGGACGATCTCGGAGGCAAAGCGCCCCTCGCGCGTGGCCACATCGGCGCGCCGGTGGGACTCGACGGCGAGCTCGTCCATCTCCTCGCGGCCCACGTCCCAACGCTCGGCGATCAGCTCCGCGCTCTCGCCCTGGGGCACGAAGTCGAAGCGATCGAGCAGCTCCTGGGGCCACGGCGAGCCGTACAGCTCCTGGATCTTCACCGGTGAGTTGATCGGCACGTGCTGCATGTGCTCGACGCCGGCGGCGATCACGAGGTCGTGGGTGCCGGAGGCGACGAGCGCGGCCGCGTAGGCGATCGCCGACTGGGCCGAGCCGCAGCGGCGGTCGATGGTGATCGCCGGGACCTCGACCGGGTAACCGGCCTCCAGCCACGCGTTGCGAGCGATGTTGCGCCCCTGTTCCCCGAACGGCGCGGTGCAGCCGGCGATCACGTCCTCGACGGCGCCTGGGTCGATCCCGGTGCGGTCGATCAGCGCGCGGTAGCACTCCATCAACAGCGTGTTGGGGTGGGTGTCTCGATAGACGCCCTTCTCGGGGTGGGCGCGCCCGATCGGGGTGCGCACGGCCTCGACGATCAGGGCCTCTCGTCCGCTGTCGCGAAACGGTGAGTTGGACACGCTCATGGCTGGCTCTCCATCTTGCTCTCCCGGCGGCCGCCGGAGTTAACCATCGTTAACACAAACGGTAGCAATCCCCCGCGCCGCAACCTCCCCGCCGGGCCGGGTGGCGGTGAGCTCGCAGCGCCACGATGGGACACCATCCTCGTCGGCGTCCTCCTCGACCACCTCGCCATGGAGATCCAGCTCGTCGCCGGGCCAGACCTTCGCGGTGAAGCGGACCGACAACGAGCGCACACGTTCGGCGCCGACCCATTCGCTCATCAGCCTCGCGAGCAGCGCGGCCGACAGCTGGCCCATGGCGAACACCGACTCCTGGCCCGCCGCCCGGGCGAACCGCTCATCGTGGTGCATCGGGTTGAAGTCGCCGCCGGCTCCGGCGAAGCGCACGATCTGCGTGCGCGTTACCGGCCCCACGCGGAGATCGTGGGTGCGGCCCGGCGGGGTCACGACGGCGCCCCCATCTCGATCAGCACATCGCGCTGGCGGACGCACAGCTCGTCACGCTGGTTGCGGAACTCGGCGGCGATCGTGAACAGCGTCATCGTCCCGCCGCGGCGACCCGGACGCTCGATCACCGATTCGACGACACGCTCGGCAGTGAGCCGGTCGCCGGCATGGATCGGCGCGTGGTACTCCCAGCCGGTCTCGCCGACGACGACGCGGCGGATGTCGACCCCCAGGGTCGCGACCATCGCCGCCTGGTCACGCCAGTGGCCGGCGACGACCACGAACGTCGGCGGCGCCGGAATCGCCGGATGGCCAGCGGCACGGGCCGCCTCGGGGTCTCGGTACACGGGGTCCGGGTCGTCGACAGCGATCGCGAACTCGCGGATCTTGCCCGCCTCGACGGGGAACTCAACCCGGTCGATGATGGTGCCGACGAGCTTGTGTTCGGCCATCGCCGTCGGTCCTCAGGCACTCGGCGAGGTGCCGGCGACGCTCGCGAACACAGGCGCGCGCCGCGCGACGAAGGCCGCGATCCCCTCGGTCGCTTCGCCGTCCTCGAACAGCTTCTGCTCCTCGTCGGCCTCGAAGGCGATCCCCGTGTCAAGGTCCATGCTGAAGGCCGCGTCCAGGCAACGGTCGGTCGCGCGCAGTGCGGGCCGGGAGAAACCCGACACCCGTGTGGCGATCTCCACCGCGACGGTCTGGGCAGAACCCGCCTCGACGAGCCGGTCGAGCAGGCCGATCGCGAACGCCTCCTCGCCGGGGACCTGACGGCCGGTGACGAGCATGTCAAGCGCGCGGCTGCGTCCCACGACGCGTGGCAGGCGCTGCGTGCCGCCGGCGCCCGGGATGAGGCCGAGCTTGATCTCCGGGACGCCGAGCCGGGCGGCCGGGGTGCCGACGCGCAGCTTGCAGGCGAGCGCCAGCTCGAGGCCGCCGCCGAGCGCGAGCCCCTCGATCGCGGCGATGGTGAGCGCCTCGAGCCCGGCGAGCCGGGCGAAGACCTCGCGCATGCGCTCGCCATAGGCGGTGAAGCCTGTCGCGTCGAGCGACTCCATGTGTTTGATGTCCGCTCCGGCCACGAAGAAGCCGTCGATGCCCGACACGATGACCAGCGCGGCGGCTCCGGACTCCACCGTCGCATCGGCGGCCGCCGCGAGCCCCTCGACCACGGGCGGACTGAGCGGGTTGACCGGCGCGTGAGTGATCCGCGCGAGCACCAGTTGTGGGGAGCGCTCGATGGAGACGGCGGTCCCTTGACCGTTGCTCGTATGGGTGGACATGGTGTCTCCAGGGGTCGACTTCAGCAGTTAACGATGGCTCACAAGGTACCGGCCACAGACCGGTGTCGCAGCGGCTCCTACAGCGCGGCAAGGGGAGCCTTGGAGACTTTTACAAGTCAGTTAACGCCCGTTCGCTGAGGCCTTCAGGCGGTGGTACGCTGCCGCTCGTCCACCGCTGCCGTGACGCTACGACGGGGGCGCACAGAGGAGAGAGAGGAGCGAAGTGATGAGAGGCTTGACAGGGATTTCGCGGGTCCCGAGGTCGGGATCGGCGATCGTTGCGTCGGTCGCAGTGTGCTCGCTATTGGCGGCATGTGGTTCGTCGAGCTCGTCCGGTGGGTCGAGCTCGTCCGGGTCGGCGTCCGGGAGCGCAACGAGCGCGAGCAGCAGCAGTGGCGGCAGTGGATCAAGCGCCGGCTCCGGCGGCGACTTCACGATCCTGGACGACTCGGGCACGACCGGGGTCGACGCCAGCCTCGGCTCGGAGTGGAACGCGGGACTGGCCGCCGGCGCCGCCTACTGGAACTCGAAGGGCGGCATCCTCGGTCACAAGATCAAGGTCGTCTATCTCAACAACAACAGCGATCCGAGCACCGGGGTGAGCGTGCTCCAGCAGTACCTGAGCACCCACCCCAAGCCGAATGTGGTCATGGGAGGGCAGGAGTCGGCGATCGTCGCGGCGGTGTTCCCGGCGCTCGCCAAGCAGGATCTCATCGGCTTCTCCTCGTCCGCGGGGGGATCGGAGTCCCAGGCCGAGACGGATGCCTCCAAGGCCCTGCCGGAGCAGTTCGTCCTCGGCAACTCGACCAAGCTGAGCGGCGAGGCGCTCGGGCACTGGGCGACCCAGGGCAAGAGCGGCCAGAAGATCGGCATCCTCCAGGAGACGGCGCCGTTCTTCCAGGGTGAGACGATGGGCGTCGAGGCCGAGGTGAAGAAGGCCGGCGACACCGACGTGGTGGTCGAGGCCGACCCCACGGCCCTCAGCCTCACGTCGGAAGCCGCGCAGTTGAAGTCCGACGGCGTCACCGCGGTCGCGATCGAAGCGGCCGGGTCCACAGCCGGCTATGCGATGAAGGGTCTGGCGTCGGTCGGGCTCAACGTGCCCGAGTTCTCTGACGTCGGCCTCAGTTCGGGTCCGGTGACGACCCTCGTGCCTGCGGCGGACTACAAGAATCTGCAGCTCACGACCTACCCCGACGAGACCAGCGCGGGTGCGACCCAGGAAGGGACGGAGGCCCAGGTCGCGCCGGCCGTCGCGACGATGACCGCCTGGCTGAACAAGACCGGCAACACGGCGTACACCAAGCAGCCCTACTCGAACACGGGCGTCGGCTGGGACATGATCTCCGTCCTGGAGACCGCGGCCAAGCAGGCGAAGTCGGTCAGCCAGACGCCGCTGCTTGCGGCGCTGAACAACCTGAAGACCGAGACGGGCGAGTACGTGAGTGACGCCAAGTACAAGTACACCGCGAACAACCACGAGAACGCCGATGCGACGCTCGGGGACTTCGGACTGACCAAGGCCGGTCCGGTCTCCAACGGCAAGTTCGTCGTGAGTAAGTAACCCGAGGCGTGGGCGACCGAACTCAAACTGCGGGAAACGGTGGCTCGATGCCGAGGGCGGCGTCGGGCCATTGCCCGTGCGCAGCCGCCGGTATCCCGTGCTGCCATCTATGGACCCGGAAGGCTGACCTGACGTGACGATCATCTGGAGTGGACTGACGCTCGGCGCCATCTACGTGCTGGTGGCGAGCGGTTACAACCTGGTGCTGGCCTCCAGCGGAGTGCTCAACTTCACGCTGGGCGCGACGGTGATGGCGGGCGCATTCGGCGCGTATTACGGGGTGCACACGCTGCACCTCCCCTCCGGCGTCCTCATCGTGGGGGTGGCGGCGTTCGGGCTCTGCCTCGGCCTCGTCTCCGAGGTCATCTGCATCCGCCCGCTGCAACGGATCAACCCCGCCCGTCGTCAGTCGTCGTCGGACCTCATCACCACCGTCGGGCTGGCGACCGTGTTCGAGGGGGCGGCGACCATCGCTTTCGGCCCCAATCCGCTGAGCGCGAACGTCGCCGGGACCGGCGCGCCGGTCGACGTCCTCGGCGGGTTCGTCACCCCCCTGCAGTTGGTCACCATGGGCGTCGCGATCGTCGTCGCCGTGGGACTGCACCTCGGACTGCGCCGGACGCGGTGGGGTCTGGCCTGCCTCGCGGTTGCCGAGGACCAGCAGGCCGCGATCTCGCGGGGGATCAACGCGAAGTTCCTGTCGATCGCCTCGTTCGGCGTCGCCGGCGCGATCGCCGGCCTCGCGGGAGTGCTCGCGGAGCCGACCACGTTCGCCTACACCGGGCTCGCCGACGTGCTTGCGATCTCGGGCTTCGTCGCCGTCGCGCTCGGCGGCGAGCTCTCGCAGCTGGGCGGCCTGGGCGGCGGCTTCCTCATCGGCCTCGTCGGTGCGGAGGCCGGGCGCTACCTCGGTGCGAATTACACCCAGGTCGCCGTCTTCGGGCTGCTCTTCGTCACCCTGCTCATCCGGCCCAACGGGGTCGGCGGGACCGCAGCGGTGCGCGATGTCTGACCCCACCGGCAGGGCAGCCGGCCCCGCGCCGGCAACCACCCCGACGTCCGCCACCGGCGGCTCGCGACCGACGTGGTGGCAGGGCACGCTGAGGGTGCTCTCACCCGGTGGCCGGTTCTCGTCCACCGTCCCGGCGATCTTCGCCATCGCCCTGATCCTGTTTCCGCTGCTCGGCGGCAGCGCGTTCGACGTCCGCGCCGTCATCCTCATCGGGATCTACGTGTTGGCGGTGAGCGGCGTCAACATCAGCTACGGCTATGTCGGCGACGTGCAGTTCGCCCAGGTCGCGTTCCTGGCGATCGGCGCCTACGCGACCGGGATCGCGGCGACCCGCGGCTGGCACCAGATCATCGTTCTCGTCCTCCTCAGCGGCGTCGCGGCAGCTGTCATCGGCTTCCTGCTCGCGCTGCCGGCGATGCGGATGCGCGGGTGGTCGCTGGCGATGGTCTCGTTCTTCCTCGTGCTCGTCATCCCCGACGCGGCGAACATCTTCGAGAAGTGGACCGGCGGGTCGACCGGGATCTACGCGATCCCGAACATCCGCTTCTTCTCGTCCACGATCGGGGCCCACGGCCTGTACGAGTGCCTGGCGGTCGTGGTGATCATCTGGCTGGCCGCGATGCGCAACCTCGTGCGCTCGCGCTACGGCAGCATCTTCAAGATCACGCGCGAGGGACCGGTCCTCACCTCTTCGATCGGACTCTCCTCGTTTCGCGTCCGGGCCTGCGCGTACGTGATCAGCGCGGCGGCAGCAGGCATCGCCGGTTGCTTCCTCGCACTCATCAACGGCGCGATCGACCCCTCGCAGTTCTCCCTCTCGATCTCGATCGCGTTCATCGCGGCCTCGGTGTTCGGCGGCTCCGAGAGCGTCTTCGGATGCCTCTTCGGCGCCGCGGCCCTCCAGCTGGGACCTCTCTACAGCGCCGGCTTTCAGCAGTACTCGGTCATCATCTACGGCGCCTTCCTCATCGTGATCGTGCTCCTCATTCCCGAGGGGGTGAGCGGGCTGGGGCTGCGGCTGCTCGAGCGCGTGTCGGGTCGATCGACGGCCGCGTCGGTCCCCGCGACCGGGATCGAGATCATCGACGCCGATGTGCCCGCGGCCGAGGAGATCACCTCGACGCTGGACAACATCGAGCAGGACCTCGTCCCCGGCCGCGTCGTCTCCGTCCGAGGCGTGACCAAGCACTTCGGCGGGGTCACCGCGGTGGACGACGTCTCACTGGAGTGCCGCAGCGGCCAGGTGACGGCGCTCATCGGTTCCAACGGGTCCGGCAAGACCACTCTGTTGAACATGATCTCCGGCTTCGCCCGGCCGGACGCCGGCAGCGTGTGGATCGACGACGCGCAGCTGAGCGGACTGCGCCCGAACCAGATCGCGCGCGAGCACCATCTCGCCCGGACGTTTCAGACGCCGATCATTCCCCGCCGGATGAGCGCGCTGGAGGTCGCGGCGAGCGGGCGCTTCCACCGGGAGCGGTCCGGGATGTGGGCATCGACGCTGCGCGCCCCCAGCTACTGGCGAACGAGGCGCGAGGACGAGCGCGCGGCGCGCGCGGCGCTGAAGGTCGTCGGCCTGGAGGAGGTGGCCGACGTGCCGGCGACCCGGATGGCGTTCGGAACCCGCCGCCTGCTCGAGGTCGCCCGGTGCATCTGCGCCGAGCCGAGCGCGCTGTTGCTCGACGAGCCGGCCTCGGGACTGTCTTCCGTCGAGGTGACGCGCCTGGCGACGCTGCTGCGTGCCATCGCGTCGCAGGGCACGATCGTCGTCCTCGTGGAGCACAACCTGAAGTTCGTCAACTCGGTCGCCGACCAGATCTACGTCTGCGACCAGGGCAGGGTGATCGGGAGCGGCACGCCGTCCGAGGTCGCCAGCGACGCGACCGTGGCGGCCAGCTTCCTCGGCGGTGTGTTGGTGGCCGTCGAGGACGACGAGCTGCCGATGCCCGATCCCGCCGGCGATCGGAGTGGGTCATGAGGGGCCTCGGTTCCCGGCGCGCGACCAACGGCGCCACGATGCCGGCCCCGGCCGACCGCGCGGACGGCTCGCCGGCGCTCGACGTACGCGGACTCGAGTCCGGTTACGGCGATCTCCAGGCGCTGCGCGGCGTGACCCTGGCCGCGCGGGCGGGTGCGGTGGAGCTGATCATCGGGCCCAACGGCGCTGGGAAGTCCACGCTGCTGGGGGCGATCGCGGGACTGCTTCCGGCGTGGAAGGGCTCGGTCAGCGTGTTCGGAGAGGACATCTCACGGGTGCCGGCCTACCAACGCTGCCCGCAGAAGGGGGTCGCTCTCGTCCTTGCCGACCGCCGCCTCTTCAAGTCGCGCTCGGTACAGGAGAACCTCCTGATCGGCTGCCACGGCAAGCACTGGAATCGTAAGGAGGCTCAGGCGCGGGTCGATGAGGTCCTCGACTATGTGCCGTTGCTCGGCGACCTGACGACCCGAACCGCCGGAAGTCTCTCCGGAGGCCAGCAGCAGATGCTGGCGATCGGACAGGCCCTCGTCTCCGATCCGAAGATCCTCCTGCTCGACGAGCCCTCGGCAGGGCTGGCCCCCACAGCTGTCGACGCGGTGATCGGCATCGTCGCCCGCATGCGCGACGAGGGCAAGTGCGTCGTGCTCGTCGAACAGATCGTCGACCGCGTCCTGCCGGTCGCGGATCACGTGTCGGTGATGAACGCCGGGCTGATGACGATGCAGGGCTCACCGTCTGAGTTCCGTAAGGACGACGTGCTCCGCGAGGCGTACTTCGGCGGCTGACCGCTCGGCGACTGCCCTCAGCCCGTGAGCCCGTCGATCTCGCTCTCGGTGAAGCCGGCCTCCCGCAACACCTCGTCGGTGTGGGCGCCCAGCCGCGGCGGGCCGCGGCGCACGCCGGCCCCCTCGGGATCGATCGGGAGACGCAGCTGGGGGAGCTGCTGCTCATCCCCGTCGACGGGGACGAGCCGGCGCTCGGCGACAAGCGGATCCTCGATCGCCTCCATCAGGTCGTTGATGCGCCCGACTGGCACCCGAGACGCCTGCAGCCGGTCGATCCACTCCGCGGCGGGGCGCGTGCCCAGACGGGCGTCGAGATCGTCCTGCAGCTCAGCGCGGGCGCCGATGCGATCCTCGACCGTCGCGTAGCGCGGATCGTCGATCAGCTGCGGCGCGTCGATCGCCTCGCACAGCCGGCGCCACTGGGCATCGTTGGCGGTGGCGATCACGATCCAGTCGTCAGCGGCGCGGAAGGCGCCGTTGGGCATCGTGCTCGGCGAGCCGGTGCCGAGCGGACGCGTCGGCTCGCCGGTGGCCAGCGTGCCGAGGATCTGGTGACCCATCAGGTTGAAGGCGCTGTCGATGAGCGCGCCCCGCACGTGCTGTGCCTCCTGGTGCCCGGCGTCGCGCCGGCGCAGCGCCAGCAGGATCGAGACGACCAGCCAGGTTCCCGTCGAGAGGTCGATCGAGGACGGCGCCACGCGCGTCGGCGGCCCGTCGGGCCAGCCGGTGATCGAGATCATGCCCGAGAACGCCTGGATCAGCGAGTCATAGCCCGGCAGTCGACGGCCGCGCTCGCCGTCGCCGAACGCGGACACGCTGGCAAAGACGATCCGCGGACTACGCGCCGCCACGCTGTCGAAGTCGACGCCGAGCTTGTCGGCGACCCCCGGTCCGAACGACTCGACCAGGACGTCGGCGGTCTGGGCCAGGCGCAGCAGCGCCTCGCGGCCCTCGAGTGACCCCAGGTCGAGCTCGACGCTGCGCTTGCCCCGGTTGAAGGCCAGGAACAGCGTCGAGGTTCCCTCGTGTCGCGGGTACAGCGAACGAAAGTCGTCGCCGGCGCCGCGGCGCTCGATCTTGACCACGTCCGCGCCGAGGTCGCCGAGCACCATCGCGGCCAGCGGGCCCGCGATGTTGCTCGACAGGTCGAGGACTCGCAGCCCGGCGAGGTCCTCGAGCGGGGCCGGCGCGTTCGCCACCCCGGCCTCAGGCGCCGCGATAGGGCGAGAAGTCCGGCGGGCGCTTCTCGTTGAACGCGGCGATGCCCTCCGCCGCTTCGGCGCTCGGGGTGAAGAGCTCGAGGCTCGTGTAGGCCATCTGCCCGATCGAGACGAAGTGCTCGGTATCGGTGTTCAGCGACGCCTTGAGCACCTTGAGTGACGTCGGGGACAGCGCGAGCATCTCATCGGCCCACCTGCGGACCTCGGCCATGAGCTGGTCATGGGGCACGACCGCGTTGACCAGGCCCCAGGACAGGGCCGTCTGCGGATCGATCTGGCGGCACAGGAACCAGACCTCACGGGCGCGCTTCTCGCCGATCACGCGGGCGAGGTAACCGCTGCCGAGTCCGGCGTCGAAGGAGCCCACGCGGGGGCCGTTCTGGCCGAACACCGCCTTGTCGGAGGCGATCGTCAGGTCGGCGAGCACGTGAAGTACGTGACCGCCGCCGATCGCGAAGCCGTTGACGGCCGCGATCACGGGCTTGGGGGTGTCGCGCAGGACGCGATGTAGCGACTCGATCTCGAACAGCCCGCTCTGGGAGGGGCCGTAGTCGCCGGTCTCGTTGCGCTGCTTCTGGTCACCGCCCGCGCAGAACGCGCGGTCGCCCGCCCCGGTGAGGCAGACGACGCCGACGTCGCCGCTCACCCACGCGTGCTTGAAGCAGCGGATGATCTCATCGACCGTCTTCGCCCGGAAGGCGTTGAAGCGGTCGGGGCGGTTGATCGTGACGGTGGCGAGACCGGAATCGATCTCATAGAGGACGTCCTCGAGTCCATCGAGCATGGGGCTCTCCTTGGTGTTTCTCGGTGCGGATAGGGGGACCGGATGCGCGACCGGGCACTCAGGCCATGGTCAAGCCGCCGCTGACCGACAGCGTCTGACCGGTGATGAACGCGGCGCTCTCGTCGGCGAAGAAGCGGACCGCGGCGGCGACCTCCTCGGGCTTGCCGAGGCGGCGCATCGGGATCGCCCGGGTCATCCCGTTCAGCAGGGCCTCGGCGTCCTTGGCCTTGGCGGTCGTCTCAGCCATCATCGGGGTGTCGGTCGGCCCGGGACAGACGACGTTGAGGGTCACTCCCGAGCGCGCGACCTCACGCGCGACTGTCTTGGTGAAGGCGATGATCCCGCCCTTGGCGCCCGAGTAGACGGACTCCATCGAGGAGCCGACGCGGCCGGCGTCGGAGCCGATCGAGATCACCCGCCCCCATTTGCGCTCGACCATGCCGGGGAGCACAGCGTGGGTGAGGCGCAGGGTGCCCTTGAAGTTGATGTCCAGGACCCGATCCCAGAACGCCTCGTCGGTGGCGAGAAACGGCATCAGGTCGTCCCAGCCGGCGTTGTTGACCAACACCTCGACCGGCCCGAGCTGCTCGGTCGTCTGGGCGATCGCTTCGGTGATCGCCGCCGAATCGGTGACGTCGACCTCAAGCGCGAGGGCGGTCCCGCCGGCGTCGGTGATGGCGGCGGCGGTCTCGTCGGCCTCGGCCTTGCGCATGTCGGCGATCACGACCCTATGACCGTCCTGG
>CAZZWJ010000002.1:0-34083 GCA_964657875.1 uncultured Solirubrobacteraceae bacterium | reverse complement strand
GACGATGATCCCGACCTCGTCGTCGGGGAGCGAGATGATCCGCCGCGTGCCGTCGCGCAGCTCGGCGCGGTGGCCAAGGAAGACGCGGCGTTCGGCGGGAGCAAGAGTCTCGGACATGCAAATAACGTACTTACATTTCACTCTGTAGACAAATACGCATTGCGCGCGTCCCATACGCTCGCGGCTATGATTCGGCGATCGACACGCGGATTTCGCTGTATAAGCTCGAGGTGCTGTGCGCGGTGGCCCAACGGGAGTCCGTCACCCGGGCCGCGCAGTCACTGCAGGTGGCCCAGCCCGTCGTCAGCGGTCACATCCGAAGCCTCGAAGCGCGGCTGGGGGCCCGGCTGTTCAGCCGCAGCGGACGCGGCATCGTGCTGACGCCGGCCGGTGAGATCGCCTACCGGTGGGCGACCGACGTGCTGGAGCGCACACGTGAAGCGTCTGAGGCGCTCGATGAACTCACGGCCGGCGCCCGCAACCGTGTCTCGGTCGTGATCAGCGCGGGCGATCATCCCAAGGTCAGTGAGCTCGTCATCGGCTTCCAGGCCCGCCACCAGGAGGCCACGGTCAACCTGCGCCAGCTGCCGACCGAGCAGGCGGTCGAGGCGGTGCTCGCCGGAACCTCAGACTTCGCGCTCGTCGCGTACTGCGAGGGGGTAAATCTCGATCCGCAGCTGCGGACTGAGCGTCTCCGTGACGATGAGGTCATCCTCGTCGCCGCGGCGGGCACCGAGGCTCCTCACCCGACAACGCGCGAAGACCTGGCCGAGCTGCCATTCGTCTGCACGCCGGCGGGGTCGGCACGGCGCAACTTCATCGACGCGGAGCTGCGCCAACGAGGGATCGAGCGCCGCCGTATCGTGATGGAGATCGGACCCGAGGGGACGCTGCACGCCGCCGTGCGGGACGGTCTCGGCTTCGCACTGCTTTCTCGGAGCTCGGTTGCCCTCCGGCTCGCGGCGGGTGAGTTGATCGAGGTCGAGCTCCCGGGCGGCACCTTCTCGATCGGGTTCGACCTGGTTTCGCGCTATGACCTCGTTCTCTCTCCAGCCCGGCGCGCCTTCACCGAGCTCGCCCGCGCACAGCTCACACCGGCGGATCCGATGTGACGGCCACCCCTCCGACGGCGACCCGCCATCCCCGACCGATGGGGGTCTGAACCGTCGACCGGGCCGGCCGCGGCGGTTGGATCAACTCCCGGTAGAGGACGTTGAACTCGGCAAAGTCAGACAGGTCCGCGAGGTAGACGTCGACCTTCAGCAACGCTCGGACCCCGAGGCCGGCATCGGTGAGCGTGGTAAACAGCCGGGCGAACGCCTCACGCACCTGTTTCTCGAAGCCGGCCTCAAGCCCGTTCCCGAGGCCGTCACCCGGGGCATGGGTGGACAGGAACAGCAGCCCCGCGGCCGAGGCGCCAAGGCTATAGCTGTCATTTGGGCCGGGCAGCAGCGTGACCACGGGATCGCTCATCTTGAATATTATGCAACGTGCGCTCGATAGATGTTGAATCGCGGTCGTCGGCGGCGAGGCATTCGTCACCTGCACGATGCGACCAGACCCCAGCTGAGACCGGCTGGCCTCAACTGGAGCCTGGAGCACAACCTCTTACTCCGGGGGTGCCCTGTTCTGGCCTCGAGCGCTAGCGCTGAATACCCGGCAGGACCTTGGTGCCCTCCTTGCGGACCGCGTCGAGCTTGTTGGGGTCCAGACCGAGCAGCTTCACGATCGTCGGCGCGATCTGGGTGGTCTCGACGGTCTGGGTGACCACGCGCGGTGCGATACCCGGCGCGTCGACGATGAGCGGCACGTCGCGATCGGCCGGGTTGGCGCCTCCGTGCTCGGCGATCTTCGCCGTCCCCGAGGTGTAGACGACCCCGACCTTGACGACTCCCCAGACGTTGGGATGCCGCGGGTCAGAGACCGGGACGCCGAAGTAGCGCGCGGCCGCCCGGCCGGCGTACAGCTTCACGAGGCCCGAATGGGGAAGCGTCCGGGTGCCTCCGCCGACGGTGTTGCCGGTCGCGGTGTGCGTCCACAGGTAGTGGTAGGCGAAGGCCGCGGCCGCCGGGGACTGATTCGACAGCCACCACATGATCGCGTCGTCATCGGTGCCGGCCGCGATGAGCTTCGGCGCCGTCGGGTGCTTGGCCTTCCAGGCCGCGTCGACGGCAGCGATGATCGGCCCGTCGTCGATGCGGGTCAGCTGCTTGGGATTCTGGGGCGACTGCCCGTGCTTGGCGGACAGGACGATCGCCGTCGAGTCGGTGGCACCCTGAGCCTTGATCTCGGCGACCATCGCCGCCAGCTTCGCGTCGATGAAGCCCAGCGCCCGGCGCAGCAGCGGTCCGGGGGTCGTCGTGCCCGGCAGGTCGCCGCCCTTCAGGCCATCGGAGCTCGGCAGCTTCTCAGCGGTCGAGACGGTCTGGAAGTTCATCCCGTAGATCGCCGGGACGCCGACCTTCTGGGTGCGCTCGTGGTTGTAGCCGTCGATCCAGTTGAGCACCGCCTGCACCTTGTAGGAGTCGTACTGCATCGTCGCGGCGTTGTCGTCGGTCCAGGTGATGTGACCGGGGTAGGGCTTGCCATCGGGCTTGAGCGCAACGCTGTCGATCTCGGGGTCGAAGGAGTCGGTGATCCCGTTCCCCGCAGGTCCGTTGAAGGACGTGTAGACCGGGTGCTTGTCTGACCACGCGGTGAGCAGGCCGGCGTCATGGGCGACGTTGAAGATCGTGTTGACCTTCAGGTACTCACTCGGGGAGATCGGTTTGCAGGTCGCGGGATCGACCGGGAACGTCGCCGGGTTGAGCAGGTTCTGGGGCGTGCTCGTCATCTGCAGGATGCTGCCGGGGAGGCCCTTGAGGCCCTGACCGGCATCGAGGCGGTTGACGTTGCGGTCATCGGGCGAGTCGTAGATGACGTCGGCGCCGGTCTTCTGACCGTGGCAGGACTTCGTGCCCGCCTCCAGCAGCGAATGGTTGTACTCGACGTCGTAGAAGACCCCGGTCGTCTTCGGGTTGCCGCCGGTCATCTGGGCGGTCATGCCCGGATCGGAATCTGAGGGGACCGGCGTCCGCGCGTTGGTGAAGGCGTCCCCGCCGCGCGCCAGCGTGGCGAGCTCCGAGCTCGGGTGGTGGGCGACGTACCAGCGCAGGTCGGACTGGTGCAGGCCGTCGACGGAGACCAGCAGCACGTGCTTGATCGAGCTGGCGCTCTGGGCGGCCGGGTGGGGCGTGGACCGCGCTGAGCCGACGACCGGCAACGCGGCGACCGCGCCCAGGGCGGCGGTGACCGCCGCGATGGTGAGCTTGGGAGCTCTGGACATGGCATTCCTCTTCATGGTGGGGGCGATGGCGGCGCACGTCGGTGCGCCGCGAGGTCGGAACTCTCCCCTCCGACCCCGTCGGCCGTGTCAAGGACTTGTGAACGACACGTGACAATCACGGTTCTGAGACGGGGCTGAGAGATTGGTCACCGGATCGTCACCGAACAGGCGCACCCCTGGCCTACCGTGCGCCTCGTCTGCCCCAAGCTCGACCTCCAGGAGATCGATTCCCCGTGTCCAGTTCCATCCCCCGTAGGCCGAAGCGGGCCGTCTCCCGCGCACTGCTCAGCGGCGCCGTCCTCGCCGCGGCGGCCGTCGCCCCCGTGAGCGCCCAGGCCGCCGCCGGACGCGGGTCCCTCGCCCGGCGCGCCCCGCTGCTGCCCGGCGATCTGCTCGTCTCCACCGCCCGGTATCGCGAGACCGACATCCAGCCCGGCGTCACCGCGCTGCCCCCGGGTTGCACGACCGCGTGCGCGACCGCGACGACCGATGGCGCGTACCCCTACGTGTTCAACAACGACCTGATCGATCCGAGCTTCGGGGTCGCCGCTCCGATCTTCCTCGACCAGCTCACGCCCCGCGGCGGGCTCGTCTCCGAGCAGAAGGTCCCGACCGACCAGCTCGTCACGAGCTTCTCCTCCAAGTCCGAGCTCGCGCTCAACCTGTCGACGACCGGGCGGGAGATCACGTTCATGGATTACGTCGCACCCCGGGACGGGCTCGACATCTCAAACTCAAACACGCCCGGGGCGATCGATCCCACAAACCCGGTCTCCGCCAGCTACTACCGGGCGGTGGCGGCGCTGAGCCCGTCGGGGGGACTGTCGTACACCGAGACCAACGCCTACAGCGGCAACAACGGCCGCGCCGCGATCGCGGATGACTCGGGTCGCCACCCCCTCGTCTACACCGCCGGTAACGCCGGTAACGGAGCGAGCCCTCAGCCCTCCGGTGTCGTCCTCGGGGCGGGCGCCCAGATCCTGCAGCAGAGCGGCGCGCCCGAGAACCGCCAGTCGCCCGGTACCCCGACCCCGGTGGCGAGCTTCAACGTCACCGAGCTCGGTCAACCCGCCGACAAGATCGGCAAGGACGACAACTTCCGCGGCGAGACGATCTCCAACAACGTCCTGTACTACACCAAGGGCTCGGGCTCCAACGGAGTGAACACCGTCTACTTCGTCGACACCACGGGCAAGGCGTGCCCGGGGACGGGCGTCGGCGTACCGGTCGCCGGCGCGCCACTGCCGACCTCGCCGCTGTCCTACGACCCGTCGACGGTGGCGAGCACCGGACTGCCGAGCAACCTGTGCATCCTGCGAGGCTTTCCGAGCGACCTGGCGAAGACGTCGACCGACGACACCTATCCGTTCGGGATCTGGTTTGCGAATCCGACCACGCTCTACGTCGCCGACGAGGGTGACGGTGACACGACGTACTCGTCGGCCACCAACCAGTACACCACCGCAGCCGCCTCGACACACGCAGGCCTTCAGAAATGGGTCTATGACGTGACGAGTGACACGTGGAAGCTTGCCTACACGCTGCAGGACGGTCTCGATCTCGGGACCCCCTACAACGTCGCGGGGTACCCGACCGGCGACAACGCGGCCACCGGACTGCCGTGGGCGCCGGCGACCGACGGCCTGCGCAACCTCACCGGCCGCGTCAACCCCGACGGCACCGTCACGCTGTACGCGGTCACCTCGACGGTGAGCGGCAACGGCGACCAAGGCGCCGACCCCAACCAGCTGGTCTCGATCCGCGATCGCCCGAGCGACCCGGCTCCCGCGCCCTTTGAGCGGTTCACGACGGTCCTCCCCGCGAAATACGGCCAGGTGGTGCGGGGGGTGACGCTGACTCCGGGCAGTCCCGGCAGCACGAGCGGCTCCTGACGCGGCGGGGCTAAAGTGGCCCTGCTCCCAAGGAGGTCTGCCTGTGCCTGCCCCGAATCGACGTCCGCCCCGCCGGCGGTTGCCATCAGCCGAGGACCGGATCCCCGTGATCGGACGCTTCCTCACCAGCCCGGTCGCGGCGAAGGTCCCGGAGGTGCTCGCGGTCTTCTGGCTGGTGAAGATCCTCACCACGGCGGGCGGCGAGGCCACATCGGACTACCTGAAGACCTACGGGAACATCGGGGGCGGGGGGACGGAGATCGTCCTCTTCCTCATCGGTCTGGCCCTGCAGTTCGGGACGCGCCGCTACCGAGCGTTCTCCTACTGGTTTCTCGCCTTCGCGATCGCGATCGGCGGGACGGGCATCTCCGACTTCCTGCATCTCGACGCGCACATCCCCTACCTGGGAACGACCCTCCTCTGGGCCGCCATCCTGGCGGCGATCTTCTGGCTGTGGCAACGCAGCGAGGGGACCCTCTCCATCCACAGCATCACGACCCAGCGCCGGGAGGGGTTCTACTGGGCGACGGTGTTCGCCACCTTCGCACTCGGCACCGCGCTCGGGGACTTCACCGCGAACTCGCTCAACCTCGGCTACCTGCCCTCGGGCATCCTCTTCGCGGTCGTGATCCTGATTCCACCGCTTCTGCGCTGGCGCGGTGGCCTCGGCAGCATCGCGGCGTTCTGGATGTCCTACGTCGTGACGCGGCCGCTGGGAGCATCGTTCGCCGACTACATCAGTCGCCCCCGCAGCATCAGCGGACTGAACTTCGGCGACGGCCCCACCGCGATCGTGTTCGCGGTCGCGGTGCTGCTGCTCGTCTCCTACCTGGCGATCGTGCGCCCGGATATCCAGCCGTCCCCCGAGGACCCGCTCGCGACGGAGGCGTCCTTCGCGCCCCCGATGAGAGCCAGGCGCGCTTCTGATGAACGGTCCGTTAAGCACTCCGGCTGATCGGACCCCCGCCGCTAGGTTCGCTGTGTGATCGAAGTCTCGGGGCTCACCAAGAAGTACGGAGAGCGCGTCGCCGTCGCGGATCTGACGTTCAGTGTCAAGCCCGGAGTCGTCACCGGCTTCCTCGGCCCCAACGGTTCGGGCAAGTCGACCACGATGCGGCTCATCCTCGGCCTCGATGCCCCGACCTCGGGCACCGCGCTGGTCGGGGGACGTCGCTACCACGACATCCCCGATCCGATGCGGGAGATCGGAGCCATGCTGGAAGCGCGGGCGATCCACAGCGGCCGTTCGGCGCGGGACCACCTTCGCGCGCTCGCCGCCACGCACGACATCCCGGACGCGCGCGTCGGCGAGGTGCTGGATCTCGTCGGTCTGACCTCGGTCGCCCGCAAGCGGGTCGGCACGTTCTCACTGGGCATGGGACAACGGCTGGGCATCGCCTCCTCGCTGCTCGGCGACCCCCACACCGTCGTCCTCGACGAGCCGGTGAACGGACTGGATCCCGAGGGCATCCGGTGGGTGCGTGAGCTGCTCACCTCACTCGCCGACGAGGGCAAGACGGTGTTCCTGTCCTCACACATGATGAGTGAGATGGCCCTGATCGCCCAACGCCTGGTCGTCATCGGAAAGGGCCGGTTGATCGCCGATACGAGCGTCGAGGAGTTCGTACGCCAGGCGTCAGCCGGTGCTCCGATCGAAGTCCGCTCCCCGCGGATCGGTGACCTGCGCGACGCCCTCACCCGCCTGGACCGCGAGGCCGAGACGCTGGGCGGCGACGGTCTGCTCGTGCACGACACCACGGCTCCGGAGATCGGAGAGCTCGCGGCGGGGCTCCGGATCCCGATCTACGGTCTGGCCCCGCGCGAGATCTCCCTGGAGGATGCGTTCATGCAGATCACCCGTTCATCGCTTGAGTACCGCACGGATACGCGCACGTCGTCGCCCCCACTGGAGAGCGCGGTATGACCGCGCTGGCCTCGGCGGGCCCCGCGGACTCCCGTCCGGGGCGGGCGGTCAACCAGGCGCAGGTCCTGCGCTCGGAATGGATCAAGCTCTGGACGCTGCGGTCCACCCGCTGGTCACTCGCGCTCGGCACCCTCGGACTGCTCCTGGGGATCGTGGTGTCGGCGTTCGACATGGCGCACTGGAGTTCCTATACGCCTGCCGCGATGCGCGAGTTCTCCCCGATCGACACCGCCCTCATCGGCTGGCACCTGTCCGAGCTGGCGATCGGCGTGCTCGGAGTGCTCATCATCTGCGGGGAGTACTCGACGGGCATGGTCCGCTCGACCTTCATGGCGGTGCCGTCGCGCCTGCCGGTCCTCTGGGCCAAGGTCGTCGTGTTCGCGACGGTGACGCTGGTGCTCACCCTTCCGATGTCGTTCATCGGCTTCTACGGCGCGTCGGCCGTCCTCTCCGCGCATTACGTCAACCCGTCACTGGCGACCCCGGGAGCGCTGCGATCCGTCATCGCCGTCCCCCTGTTCCTGACCGTCCTGGCCGTGTTCACCGTCGCGCTCGGAGCGTTGGTCCGCAACATCGCGGGCGGCATCGCCATCTTCGCCGGAATCATCTTCGTCATCCCCGGTCTCGTCGGGGTGCTCTCCGCGGGCCTGCGCAACGCGATCAACCCCTACCTTCCGTCGAACGCCGGTATGGCGGTCTTCACCGCGAGGCCCGATCCCGCCGATCACCTGCTGGCGCCCTGGGCGGGCTTCGGCGTCTTCTGCGCCTACGCCGCGGTGCTGCTCCTCGCCGCCGCGGTCACGCTCGTGCGCCGCGACGTCTGACCGCGCCGCGAAGGCCTGGGTCCGTGGGTCGCCCGAGATCCCCGGGCGCGGCGGCGCTCAGCCGAGATCGTCGATCTCACGGCCGCGCCGCTGCAGGAAACTCCCCAATGCGGCCGCCAGGGACGCGATCACGGTGATGGCGTAGATCTCCATGAAGACGTCGAGGATCCGTCCGCCGACCGAGAGCGGATTGGTGATCTGGGAGGAGACCGTGAGCAGCTGGGTCGTGGTCCAGAATGCGGCGCTGCCGAACGTGTGGATCTGGGTCCCATGGGCATGACGCTCGAGCAGGAACCCCACGATCGCGCACACCAGATCGATTCCGGCCGTCGCCGTGATGATCACCACGACGACGTCGCGCAGTCGCCGATGCGTCGGACTCGCCGCTCGCAGGACGTCTCGAAGCTCGCGGGCGGCGACGCTGAACACTCGATGAGGCATTCTGCAATCGTTCCCGGCGAGTCGGACGTAAGCGCGGCACCCAGGCTTCGCATCTTCTTCGGACGGGCAAACATCGCCTTTGGTCAGCTGAGAGAGGGTGAGTCGGTCCCGTCCAGTCGCGCGAACGAGCTCGCCGAAGCGCTGCCCCGCAGTGCAGCGGCGAGCTGGGCGAGCGCCTCTTCCCCAAGGAGAAACACCATGCGCGCACGCTTCCTCGCCGGCCTCGTCGGGCTCATCGCCCTTCTGGCCGCCGCACCCGCCGCCCTGGCGGTCGCCGGCCCCTCAGGGCGCTACGACACCACCATCACGAAGCCGGCCCAACTCAAGGGCGCGTGGACGGTGACCTTCGCCAACGGGCGCGACAGCGACTACCTCAACGGCAAGAAGATCGCCTCCGGCACCTACACGAGGTCTGGCTCGATCATCAGTTTCGCTCAGCGCCGAGCGCCTAAGGGACAGAAGCAGTGTCAGACGCCCGGCAAGTACCGGTTCACGCTCTCCGCCGGCACCCTGCGCTTCACCAAGATCAGCGACCCCTGCAACCCGATCCGTCGCACGCTCTTGTCCCATCGCTTCACGGCGATCAAGTAGGTCCAGACACACCAGGGCGCTCGCCGCGCGGACGGGAGGCGTGCGCGATGGTTCCCGCAGTGTCAGAAAAGGCCGTCGTCGCTCCCGGTTTCCTCCACTACAAATGTACACCTCACGAGAGCCCTTCATGAGCTTCTGAGCAGTGGCCCATAATCGCCCGCCCCGCCGCACGTCGGAGGTCAACGAACCGGAGGAGCGAGATGCCGATGGACGAGCATGCTGTGGTGATCGCGGGAGGCGGTCCGGCGGGAATGATGCTGGCAGCTGAATTGGCGCTGGCGAAGGTGGACGTCGCGGTTGTCGAGCGCCGTCCCGATCACGCGCTGGCCGGCTCACGGGCCGGCGGATTGCACTCCCGCACGATCGAGGTCTTCGATCAGCGCGGAGTGGCGGGTCGGTTCCTGGCCGAAGGTCAGGTGCTGCAGGCCGTGAGGTTCGGCAGGGCGGCATTGGACATGAGCGACTTCCCGACGCGTCACCCGTACACGCTCGGAATCTGGCAGAGCCGGATCGAGCAGATCCTGGCTGCCTGGATCACCGAACTGCCGGTGCACGTCCACTATGGATGTGAGGTGACGGGCTTCGCCCAGGGCGCCACCGGGGTCGTGGTCGAGCTGCGCGGCGGCGGACGCCTGCGGGCGCAGTATCTCGTCGGGTGCGACGGTGGACGCAGCGTCATTCGCAAGGCAGCCGGCATCGAGTTCGCCGGCTGGGATCCGACGATCAGCCACCTGATCGCCGAGGTCGACATGACCGAGGAGCCGGCACTGGGGATGCGGCGCGACGCGGTCGGCGTCCACGGGCTCAGCCGGCTGGAGTACGAGATCCGTGACGGCGAGGTGGTGTACGGCGATTCCGGGCCGGTCCGTGTCATGGTGACCGAGACGGGCGTCGGATCCACGACCGAACCCACGCTGGGCGATCTCCGTGAAGCGATCCGCGCTCGGTACGGCACCGACTTCGGGATGCACAACCCCGCCTCGATCTCCCGGTTCACCGACATGACTCGCCAGGCCACGGCCTACCGCGCGGGACGCGTGCTGCTCGCCGGCGACGCCGCACACGTCCACTATCCGGTCGGCGGAGAGGGACTCGGCCTCGGCGTGCAGGACGCCGTGAATCTGGGATGGAAGCTCGCCCAGGTGGTCAACGGGACCTCCTCGGAGCGCCTCCTGGACAGCTACCACGACGAACGTCACCCGGTCGCCGCCCGCTGGCTCAGGCAGACGATGGCTCTGACGGCGCTCCAACGCCAGGACGAGCGCACGCAGGCGCTGGTCGATGTCGTGTCGGAGCTGGCGAACATGGACGAGCCTCGCCAACGGCTCGTGGGGATCGCCTCCGGGCTCGACATCCACTACGACCTCGGCGACGGACATCCGCAGCTCGGACGCCGGATGCCCGATTTCGACCTCGTGACCCGCGAGGGCCCCGTGCGCGTCTTTGAACTCCTGCACGACGCCCGGCCGGTGTACCTCAACCTCGGTGAGCAGGAGGCCTTCGACATCGCTCCGTGGGCGGACCGGGTCCGGCAGGTCGATGCGAGCTACGTGGGCGAGTGGGAGATCCCGGTCCTCGGCGCGCTCACGATTCCCACCGCCGTGTTGATCCGGCCCGATGGATACGTCGCCTGGGTCGGAGATCGAACCCACCTCGGACTCCCGGAGGCACTGACCACCTGGTTCGGGCCGCCCGCTTCTGCCGACGCCGCGTAGGTCGGCCGAGCCGTCATGATCGTCAGTACGAAGCGAACCCCAGGCGAAGGCGAAGTCAGCTTCCGGAGGGCGCGATGCCGGACTCGTAGGCGAGGATCACCGCCTGGACGCGGTCGCGGAGATCGAGTTTGGAGAGGATGCGCACGACGTGCGTCTTGACGGTGGTTTCGGAGAGAAAGAGCCGGGCTGCGATCTCCTTGTTGGTGCGGCCGGCCACCAGTTCGTCGAACACCTCCCGTTCACGCTGCGTCAGTGCCCTGAGCACGTCCGGCTTGGGTGGCGCCGGCGTATCCGGCCGCGTGAACCCGCTGGCGTAGGTGTCGAGCAGACGGCGGGTTGTCGTCGGGGCGAGCACGGCGTCCCCCGCGGCGACGGATCGAATCCCGGCAACGAGATCGTGGGGTCTCGCGCTCTTGAGCAGGAAGCCGCTGGCTCCGGCGCGGAGTCCTTCGAAGGCGTACTCGTCGAGATCGAACGTGGTCAGGATGATGATCTTGATCGTCGGATCGGCCACGACGATACGGCGGGTCGCTTCGATGCCGCCACCGCCGGGCATGCGCACATCCATGAGCACGATCTCGGGCCGCAGGCTCGCCGCGAGCCGGACCGCTGCGTTCCCGCCGTCCGCCTCGCCAACGACCTCGATGCCCTCCTCGGCACCGAGGATCATCGCGAAGCCGCGCCGGATGAGGGGCTGATCGTCGGCCAGGAGCACCCGGATCGTCACCGGATGACCTCGCCGACGTAGAGAGTGCCGCGCACCGACCAGCCGCCACGGCTCGGGCCGGCGACGAGATGACCGCCGAAGATCCGCGCCCGTTCGTCCATCCCCGACAGACCATGTCCAGGGCGGGTCATCGGGGGGTCGGTGGCGGGCGCGCCGTCGTCGATCACGAGGACGCTGATCGAGTCGGCGTCCCGCTGCAGTTCGACTCGGACGTTGCGGACGTTGCGGGCGTGCTTGAGCACGTTCGTGAGGCTCTCCTGAACGATGCGGTAGAGCGCAAGCTGAGCGGTCGTCGGGATGTCGTTGAGGTCACCGAGGACGCTGAGCTCCACGGCCAGGCCCGAGGCTCGGACCGTGGAGATCAGGGCCGGGATCTCGGCGATCCCGGGCTGCGGCTCGTGTGCCGGATCGCCGTCGTCGCGCAGCACCCCGAGCAGGCGCTGCATGTCCTCGAGCGCATTGCGGCCAACCTCTGACGCCTGCGAGATGGTCTCGCCCACCACGGGAGACGGTTCGACCGCCGCCGCGGCGTCGTTGAGGGTGATCATCACCGACAGGCTGTGGGCGATCACGTCGTGCATCTCGCGGGCGATGCGGGCTCGCTCAGCCGCCACCGCTACCTGCGCGCGGCTGTCGCGTTCGCGCTCGGCGGTCTCGGCGCGCTCCTGGATCGAGACGATGTAGTCACGCCGCATCCGCATGTAGATGCCGACGATCCAGCATGCGGAAACCGTGCCGCCCGCGGTCAGCGCGGGAACCAGCCAGTCGTGCGGCTGCGCCCACCGGGCGAACGCCATGGCGACGCCCAGCTCGCCGACCGCCAGAGCCGCGGCCAAGGTCGTCCACCGACGCCCGTAGGCGGCGACGCTGAACAGAGCGAGCAGAAACGCCACGTCCCCGATCACTCTCACGTCGGCCAGCCACTGCGCCAGGCACACCAGGGCGACCAGCGCGATCGCCCAGGCCGGGCGCCGGCGACGCAGCACCAGCGGCGCAGCGAGAGCGGTGTCCCACAGGGGAGCCGACCCGACCGCGGCCCCACCGAAACCGTCGATCAGTGCAGCCCCCGCCCCGATCGCGAGCGCGACGAGGACATCACCGGCTGCCGGCCCGGGCACCCACCACGGACGAGCCCGCCCCGGGACCGCACCACGCACAACGGCCACGATCCCAGGGTCGACAGCCCGAGCCGGCGTCGATGTCTGCCGGTCGACCTCCACGCCCACACCCTGACAGCTACGCGTCACGCCGGCGCAGAAGCATCACCGCACCGCCGAGGCCGATCACCACCCACGCGGCCATCACCAACAGTCCGACCCATGGCGACAGACTCGGCGATTCGGGCACGTTGGTGGAGAAACTCGCCCCGGCCACGCTGGGAAGGAAGTCCGCGACGTGCTTGCCCCACTGACCGAGGGCATCGCCGAAGAGCACCGGCAGGACCAGGATCAGGGCCACAAAGGCGATCAGCCCGCCAGGCGTGCTGCGCATGATCCAACCGAGGGCGGCACCGATCATGGCGATGAAGGTCAGGTAGACCCCGGTGCCGATGATGACGCGCAGAGCGCCTGGAGCGCCGAGCGAGAGCGCCGGCCGGTACGCCGAGATCAGCCCCTGCCCGGCGAGGAAGGCGACGAATGACACGCCGGTCATGACGACCGCGATGATCGCGACGAACACGATCAGCTTGGCCCACAGGACCGGGATCCGTTTCGGGACTGCGGTCAGCGTCGAGCGGATCATCCCGGTGCTGTACTCGCTTGAGACGAACAGCACCCCGAGCGCGCCGATCAGCAGTTCGGCCAGGTAATAGCCCTGCAGGGTCCCCGACGGTGCGATGTCGGCCGGACTCAGGCTGTGGTTGAGGTGCCGGGTGTTGTACGCGATGATGAGCGCGAAGACCACCATCGCCACCACGGCGACGCCGAGCACCGCCCAGGACGAGCGCAGCGTGCGGAACTTGATCCACTCCGAGGCGACCGCACGGCGTAGGGTCACCGGCTGAGACTCGACCCGCCCGGCCCGGGCAGCACCCGTCATGGGCGTCCCCGTGTTGATGATCGTGTCGGTCTGGCTGGTCATGCCGCCACCCCTTCCGCGAAACGGTTGTCGATGGACCGGTAGTCGATCGAGTCCTCGGTCAGGGCCATGTAGGCCTCCTCCAGTGACGCGACCTGAGTTGACAGTTCAAAGAGCGTCAGCGCCGCTTCCGCGGCGGCGGTCCCGATCTCGTCCGACGAAAGGCCCTCGACCTCGAGCATTCCCTCGGCGACGTCCCGGACCACCACGCCGTCGCCGGCCAGAATGTCAGCCAGCTGCCGGGAGTCGGGCGAGCGAACGCGGACCACCTGCCCGGCGGCATCGCTGATGAAGTCCGCGATCGACTGCTCCCGCAGCAGGCGACCACGCCCGATCACGATCACGTGATCGGCGGTGAGCGCCAACTCGCTCATCAGGTGAGACGACAGGAACACGGTGCGGCCCTCCGCGGCCAGCCCACGCAGCAGGTTGCGGATCCAGCGCACACCGTCCGGATCAAGACCATTGACCGGCTCATCGAGGATCAGTGTCTCGGGGTCGGCCAGGAGGGCAGACGCGATCCCGAGCCGTTGGCCCATGCCGAGCGAGAACCCGCCCGCGCGGCGATCGGCCACCGTGGCCAGGCCCGTCATGTCGATGACCTGGTCAACACGGCGACCCCCGATCCCGGCCGTGGCGGCGATCGCGAGCAGGTGGTTACGGGCCGTGCGCCCGGTGTGCACTGCCCGGGCCTCGAGCAGCGCACCGACCTCCCGAAGCGGGCGGGCATGCGCGGCGAACGGCTTGCCGTTGACGGTCACGGTCCCCGAGGTAGGCTTGTCGAGCCCGAGGATCATGCGCATCGTCGTCGACTTCCCGGCGCCGTTGGGGCCCAGAAAGCCGGTCACCGTCCCCGGCCTGACCGTGAAGCTCAGATCATCGACCGCGATTCGGTCGTCATAGCGTTTGGTGAGGTTAAAGGCTTCGATCATGGGTCCCTCTCGTGGCAGTACGGCCGTCGTGCAGCTCTTCCGTCGAAGCTACGGCTCGCCTCACCCATCCGAATCGTCCGGTCGAACGATTTCGGGGCAGCCGGGAGTCATCCAAGAGGACGACGCCACGCGCATCGCCGACCGTCTCGCGCCGCGCTCCCGGCGCCGGAAACGTCGGATGCCGACCCCGTCTTCAGCGGGTACTCGGGCTCCACGGGTGAACGCGACCTTCCTGGGGTGACGGCCGGGAACGGAGCAATGGTCCTCACCGGGGCTGTCTCATCCGATGGGGAAAAGGTGCCGCCGTGAGGCGGCCGAACGCGTAATCAGGCTTGGGACGGTCGCTGCTGAGGTCACTGTCGATTTGCCGGGGGCGATCGCCGGTCGGCGACGCGGAGATCAGCGAGACGATCGTGCGGCAGCTGCGATCGAATCTACAGACACGGGCTCCAAGAGACTCCAGAGCCGTCGCGTCCCCGTCTGCGGGACTGATAGCACTGGGTATAGTTACGAGGGCTTCGTCCCTGCCCTCGGCGAGCCCAGTGTTTCCGGCCTCAGCACTTGGTCGGCGTCCCCGTGTCGACCTTTTCGGTCTGACTCTCACGAACGCTCTGAAAGCTGTGTGCCATGGAGCAGTTGACGAAATCTTCCCGTCGCAATGATGGCCCGTTCCGGAAAGTCATCGTTGGATTTAACGAACAGCAGGGTGGTCGGGACGCGGCCGCGCTCGCCGCCGACCTGGTTGCCTCTGGCGGGTCGGTGATCTCGGTCTTCGTCCACGTTCGGGACCTCCTAGTCGGCCGTTCCTCGGAAACCGATCTGCAGGCACTCACTCCCACCGACGCAGCGACACCGGAAGCTCCGGCGCGCAACGGTGCCGGGGGACTGATGCGCATCGACTCGACGTCGGTGGGGCGCGGCCTTCACGAGTTCACGGACTCCGAACACGCTGATCTGCTCGTGGTCGGGTCCTGCCGTCGAGGTCTGCTGGGCCGCGTAATGATCGGCGACGCCACCAGCGACGCCCTCAACGGGGCGCCGTGTGCGGTCGCCATCGCTCCGCTCGGATACGCCGAGCAGCCGACGGCCCTGGTGCAGATCGGTGTCGCCTACGACGGGTCGCCCGACAGCCAACACGCCCTCGCGGTCGCCAGACGCCTGGCAGGTCAACACGACGCGAGAGTGTCAGCGTTTGAGGCGGTGACCGCCCCGACAAATCTCATGTTTCCCGGCGCCGGTGGGGTGAGCCAGGATCTGCCCGAACGCATCAGTCGGGCACGGGCGCGGATCACGGCGCTGGGAGACGTCGAACCGCATGCGGCATATGGGTTGCCCGCCGAAGAGCTTGCTCTCTACAGCGCGTCACTCAGTCTCCTCGTCATCGGCTCACGCGGCTACGGGCCATTCGGTCGACTTATCCACGGAAGTACCTCGCGGGCCCTCGCACGCACCGCCCGCTGCCCGCTCCTCGTCCTCACCAGACACGCACCGGCCCTCGCAGAACGCGATCTCGAGCAGTCAGTCGACGACGTCGCCGTCGCGGCTTTGTCTGCACCCGCCTGATCACCCGTTCCGTCGCGTCCCGCGATCGGCACCCTCATGATCAACTCTCAAACTCCATGAAGGGCTCTCGATGCCTCCCACGACGGTGATTCGAGCTGGGATGACCGCCCTCGTCACCGGTGCCAGCCGCGGGATCGGTGAGCAGTTCGCCCTCCAGCTCGCCGACCGCGGCGTAAACCTCGTGCTCGTCGCCCGCAGTGGCGGGCAACTCCAAGAGCTCGCCAGTGACCTGCGCGGACGCCACAGCGAGCTCGATGTGACCGTACACGCAGCCGATCTCTCCGACGCAGGAGAGGTCAACGCGTTGGCAACCAAGCTGACCTCGAGCGGCGTCGCCATCGACGTCCTGATCAACAACGCCGGAGTCGGGTCCCACGGCCGCTTCATCGACCAGGACCCAGGTGGCATGTCGCATGAGATCCAGCTCAACTGCGTATCTCTGGTGGCCCTGACCCGCGAACTCCTACCCGCCATGGTCGCTCAGGGGCAAGGCGGCATCATCAATGTTTCATCGACCGCGGCGTTTCAACCCGTTCCCACCATGGCCGTCTACGCCGCGTCGAAAGCCTTCGTTCTGTCGTTCACTGAAGCTCTCTGGGGGGAGACCGGGGCATCAGGGGTCCGTGTGATGGCGCTGTGCCCCGGCCCGACTGAGACCAGGTTCTTCGAGACGGCCGACCCGACCAAGCAGTTTCTTACCCGTGGCCGTCAGTCGCCCGCGCACGTCGCGGAAGTCGCGCTTCGCAGCTTCGACGGGAGCCGTCACGCAAGCGTGGTCCCCGGTGTCGCTAATCGACTTCTCGCTAACGGTTATCGAATCATGCCTCGGGCAGTCATGGTCCGGATGGCCGAGCGCAACGTGCGCGCCAGCTGATTGCGATCTCGTCCAGGACGATCGCGGTGGAGGAGACCCCGAGCCGGGTGACATTGGCGTCGATCAGGGCGAGAGCGGTTCTGGCATCGCTGCCGCCGGCGGCCTTGATCCCGACGCGACCACCGATGGTCGCTGCCATCGTCTCGACCGCTGCGACGCTCGCGCCGCCGGCCGGGTGAAACCCGGTCGAGGTCTTGACGAAGTCCGCGCCCGCCTGCTCGGCCGCGAGACTTGCGGTGACGACCGGCTCGCGCGTCAGGACCGCGGTCTCGAGGATGACCTTGAGAATCTGACCGTCAAGGGCGTCTCGGACGGTGGGGATACCGATCTGCACCCCAGCCCGGTCGCCGGCGATCGCCAGGCCCAGGGTCGATGGCCATGTCCACCTCGTCAACCCCGTCGACGGCGGCGAGCGCCGCCTCATCGGCCTTCACCCCGCTGCTGTGGAAATCCGACAGAAACCCGATTCCCGATGCCACCTTGGCTGGCGAACCAGCGAGCCGCGTCACAGCGAGCTCGACCATCGTCGGAGAGACGCACACGGCGCACCTCCAACTGGCGGGCTCGAACTCCGACCCAAAGGACTCGACAGCTCGAACGAGCATTCGCGGGCAGCGCCCCCGTCGAGACCGCCAGGCACGCCGACACCGCTCAGGAACGACCTGTCACTTCGGAGGTCGCGGGTTCGAGTCCCGTCGCTCCCGCAGGATGCTTACCTGTAGATCAATTGTTTTCTCACCCATCACGCCAACCGAGCTGTCGACCGGACGGCAGGGCCGGTCAACGGTCCCACCTCAAACGGGCGCGCTCAGGCCCGTCGGGATCTCGGTCTCGCCGGAGGTCATGGGTAAGAAAAGCAGCCCGCTCGACGCGCGAGATCGCAAGGTGATTGGCGAACACTGCTCCAGTGCGGCGCTCGAGGCGCTGCCCTGTTTGGGAGAGGATCGGCTACGGCCAGGGTTTCATCTTGGGCGGCCCGTTCCGCTCCCGCGGGCGCTGACCCAGGATCAAAAGCCTAAGTGACAGCCCGCGGACGAGATTTCGCGCAGGAGATTTCGGCGCGCTTGTGTAAGGCGTTCTGTCAGCTCGGCGCGACGGCAACCCGGTCTCGGCCGGTGCGTTTGGCGTGGTAGAGACCCCGGTCGGCTTGCGCGAGCAACGCGCTGGCGCCCAGCGGTCGCGCACCCCGCACCGCGACTCCGACAGAGACGGTAACCCCGCCCGGGATGATCTCGGCGAGCTGTCGGTGCGCCGCTGAACGCACTCGCTCCGCCGCGGCGACCGCCCCGGCTCGGTCGGTGTGCGGCAGCACCAGACAGAACTCTTCGCCGCCCAGACGAATCGCAACGTCCTGGTCGCGGGCTACACCGCGGAGCAGTTCTCCAAACCGCCGCAGCACCCGATCTCCGGTCTCGTGACCGTGGGTGTCATTGATCTGCTTGAAGTGGTCAAGATCGCAGAGCAGCAAGGCGGGTTCCGGGCTGTCGCCGATCAGTTGATCGAGATCACGACGGTTTCGCAGTCCGGTCAGCGCATCGTGGCTTGCCTGCCGCGCCAACTGGAGACGCTGACGTGTCGATGTCTCCAGCGACGCGACCAGATCGACGAGCAGTCTCATCACGCCCAGGTGCTCTTCACTGGGCAGCAGGTGATCGATGGGATCATCGATAAGTAGGACACCGGCCAGCTGCTGTGCGGTGTCGTTCCACGGAACCAGAAGACGGCGGTCGCCCCAGGCCAGTGGACCGTGGCCGGCGCATCGTGATCCCAGACTCGAATCCTCTGGGCACGCGGGGACTCGATCCGCAGCGACCAGCCAGCAGCCGGACTGTGCGCGATGCGCCTCAAACAAGAGGCGAACCCGATCAATGGCGAGATGCGGCTCACCCATCGAGCTTGATCGTGGCCCGCAACGTGCTCGCAATCTCAGTTCCGAAGCGTCACGCACGAAGACCTCCGCGTTTCCGAACCCGAGCTCGACGGTCGTTTCTGCCGCCAGCGTATACAGCTCGTCCAACGTCGTCGAAGCAGTCAACCGGGGCGAGTTCAGAGTCAGACGCGCAAGCGTGAGCTTCTCCGCTTCAGCCCGCTCGCTGCGCCGCGCGCTCCTCAGCGCCTGCTCGGCGTAGGAACAGATAACGGCGACGAGACGCAGCTCGCGGTCTGCGGGACGAAGCCCCGATGCCGGTTCATCCATCGACACCAGCCCCACAGGTTGCCCCCCGGCGTCACTGAGCATCACCAGCAACGCATCATCCGCGCGCCAGTGCCCTTCGTCGGTGGCGCTCACGCGGTCCGGCGTGTAGACGACGTCCAACTCATCCCACACCGGGCTCGGATCGGTCAGCAGATATATGCCTGGGAAGGGCTCGCGCGCGCCGCCGACCAGACGCATGATGATTTCCCGCGGCGCCCTGCTGCCCAGCAACAGCTCGGTACTCTCCTGCTCACCCTTGACCAGCACCGCTTCAAAGTCGTCCCACGCCGGACGAAAGACGTTCAGCACGACTGTGCGGAAGCCCGACAGATGGAGGATCGTGTCCGCGACCACCTCCAGAACACGCGGCAGCGCGTCCTCGCTGGCACTGCGCGCAAGGTCGAGCAGCGTTTCCGGCGGCATCCACGCTGCGTCCTCGCCGAAAGGTTCCTCCGCCATTCAGGCGTTATCGACAAGGCTCCCGCCGGACTCAATGGTTGGCCTCCACAGTCCACGGTCGGGCCACCGAGGCTCCCATGACAGGTAAGTCCCGACATGAGCCCCGGGCTCGAGCGGTGCCCCCTCGGGCGCCCGAGGAGGCGCAGGCCCCCACGACATCCGCGATCCGACCTCACCGCACGAGCCTTGCAACGTCGCGGCGCGTGAGCATGCAGTCGAGCCGGTGGTCCGGCAGGCGTCAGAGGGTCAGCACCCCACCACGACTGGCGCTCGTCTCCGACTCTCGGCACCCGCATGCATTCGTTGCGGGCCGGGACGCAAGACCTCGACGCTCTGTAGCGCAGGCACGCGCGCGGCGGGCATGGCAGCCGTTGAACGCGGCAACTCCGGTGAGACAGACGCGGGGCGGTTGACGGTGAGATACACGTAGCCACCCGCAAGGTTCAGCGACCCAAGCGCTAGAAAGAACGCGGCCGACCTGTCAGCGTCGAAGGCGAGGCAGATGGGGGCCCGCGCCGCCCGCGACGCTGCCGCCGGCGACACGCATGATCCGTAGCCCTGGAGATGACGGCATGCCTACGGTGAGATCCAACCTTGCATCCAGGGGCGCTGCAGCGACTGTCACCAATCGTGCAGTCTTATTGGCGAAACCGCCGTCGAAAAAGCCATCTGGAGTCCCCCCGGTGGTCCGGACAGTCGGGCGGTAAGCGCGGAGTTGGTGGTTGATCTTGACGTTGTCAGCGTGGGTCTGAAACAGGCGTGCGGCGATGACCCCTTCGTTCTCGACGGGCGACAGCATGCCTAGGGTGGAGTGCCGGCGCTGGCGGTTGTAGAACGCCTCGACGTACTCGAAGATCTCTGAGATGAGCTCGTGGCGGGCAGGTTGATCTGCCCCATCCCCTTGGAGGCGATTGAACTGGCCTAGTCCTCGTCGTCACAGAACCACGACCGAGCGCAGCCGCGGGCGCAGCTGGCGATGGGTGTTCCTGGTCCACATCCCGAGTCGGGATTATCTGAGGCCATCGCGTCGGCCCCCTCATTGTCGTTGCGCTTCCTCCCGCCAGCCGCGGGGCTTTCGCCGAAACGCTCAGGGGGCACTAATGCAGCCGCGTTCGGACGTCTCTTACCAAACGTCGAGTTTCGTAGCGGGTGGGGCGGCTGCGTAAGGAGTTTGGTCGCCTCCGGTCGGTGCCCTCTACGCCAGCTGGGCTGCGAGTCGTTCAAGCGCATCGGCGTCAGCTGTCTCGGGCTCTGCCCAGAAGAGGACCAAGCCGAGTCCGGGGTGGCCGGTGACGGCGAGTTTCTCAAAGTGCAATGTCAGCGGGCCGATGGTTGGGTGGTTCATGTGGGTGGTGCCGGTGCCGGGTCGAGGCCCGACGTCGTAGCGGGCCCACAGGGTGCGGAACGTCTGGCTGGTGATGGAGAGTTCGCCGACGAGCGCGATGAGGCGTGGGTCCTCCGGGGTCGAGCCGACGGCGGTATGGAGTGCGGCGACGACGTCGGTGGTGACTCGGTGCCAGCCGTCGCCATAGAGGGCGCGCATGGAAGGGTCGAGAAAGAGCGTGCGGCAGCCGTTGACGCCCGGAACGTGGGCTGGAGAAAGCGCTTGGGCGAGCTCGTTGGCGGCAACGACCAGGCCGGTGTGGTCCGCGACCGTTGCGGGGCCATGCCAGCTGCTGACAATGTGTGCGGCGCCGGGCGGGACGGCCGCGAGTGGTGGCGGCGGGTCGCCCGCGAGAGGTCGAGCCAGCTCGTGGAGATGCTGTCGGCCGTCCTCATCGAGCTGTAGTGCGCGTGCCAGCGCATCGAGGACCTGATCTGACGGGTGACGGTCCCGGCCGCGTTCCAGGCGGACGTAGTAGTCAACGCTGACCCCTGCCAGGCCGGCCAGCTCGTCTCGGCGTAGACCGGGCGCCCGTCGTCGCCCCTCGGTCGCAAGACCGGCCTCCTCGGGCTGGAGTTGGTCACGCCGTGCTCTGAGGAATGCCCCCAGGCGGTTATCGGTGGCCATTGCGTTCACGGTAGCCACCGATCACCGCGACAGCGGTGGCCCTGGTAGGGCTCTGGCTACAAGTCTCATCCACGCGCATGCTGGGCGTCATGTCCATTACCGAATCTCTCTCTATCCCGGCCGCCGGCGTTCTCGTCACGGGAGGCAGCGGCTTTCTCGGTGGCCACACCGTGGCTCGAGCGCTTGCCGCCGGTCACACGGTCCGAGCCACGATCCGCAACCTCGACCGCGCCGCCAAGGTTCGCGAGCTGGTTCACGCCGCCGGCGTGGACGACCTCGACCGGCTCTCGTTCGTCGAAGCCGATCTGCTCTGCGACGACGGCTGGGCCGACGCGGTCGACGGCGTCGATTTCGTGCTGCACACCGCCTCGCCCTTTCCTTCCTCCCCGCCCGTGAACGAGGACGAACTCGTCGTGCCCGCGCGCGACGGAACCGTTCGCGTGCTGCGAGCCGCTCGCGAAGCAGGCGTGAAACGGGTTGTCGTGACCTCGTCATTCGGCGCCATCGGCTACGGCCATCCCCGGGGTGATCGCATCTTCAGCGAGACGGATTGGTCAAACCTCGATGCGGGCCTGGCGCCGTACATCAAGTCCAAGACCGTTGCGGAGCGTGCGGCATGGGACTTGGTCGAGCGGGAGGGCGGACCGCAGCTCGCTGTCATCAACCCGGTTGGGATCTTCGGCCCGGCGCTTGGGCCTGATCTGTCGTCCTCGCTCGGATTGATCCTTGCGCTGCTGACCGGTGCGATGAAGGGCGGCGCCCCACGCCTCTTCTTCGGGGCAGTCGACGTCCGCGACGTCGCCGAGCTGCATCTGCTCGCCATGACGCACCCGGCCGCGGCCGGCGAGCGCTTCATCGCCTCGGCTGGTGACACGATCTTGCTCGTGGAAGCCGCTGACATCCTCCGTGCACGTTTGGGCGACCGCGCGGCGAACGTCCCGACTACGACGCTTGACGACGAGATCGTTAAAGCTGCGGCCAAGGACAACGCCGGCCTGCGGAACGAGATTCCCGAACTCGGCAACCGCCGACGCCTCAATGCCGACAAGGCCCGCCGACGCTTGGGCTGGCAGCCACGGCCCACGGAGGACGCCCTGATCGCCAGCGCGGAGAGCCTGATCGCGCTCGATCTCATTCCTTGAGAGGGGCGCGCCAACGAGGTGCCGCGGCGACCACGCACCGCCGGGGTTCTCCGTTTCATCAGGTCGTCTGATCGGGCGTGAGGGTCGCTACTGGTTCCAACAGCCGCCGCGGGGTGTTCATCACTGCTGAGATCGCATCTGCGCGACTTACTCCATCGGCAAGCCCGGGGCCGGGTTCGGTGCGAGTTTCGCGAAGGGGGACGATCTCGCCGCACGTTCGACAGCGGCCGCGCCCACGCGCTGTGATCTTGCCGAGTCGGCCCAAAGGCGGAGACCTGGGCGTCCGGCCATCTGATGACCAGAGCACGGCTGGATCGGTCGCGTCTGCGGCCTCTAACGCCGAAACGCCCGCAAAGGCGGGCGTTTCTTAAGGTGGAGCCAGACGGGATCGAACCGTCGACCTCCTGCTTGCAAAGCAGGCGCTCTCCCAGCTGAGCTATGGCCCCGTGAAGCGAGAAAGTGTATCGGCGCCGGTGGGGATCGAGACGCGGTGTCAGCGGGGCAGAGCGCTTGCGTCTTCTCCCGGCCGCGCCTCTCCGGGAAGGTTTGACGGCGCCAGGCCGTCGAAGGTTCCCAGAGTCGCCGGGGATCGCGGGCCGGGAATGAAGGAATGAGGACGGACCGCGGGTCGGACCCGGTTTCGGGCGGCGAACTCGGTCAGCCGTCGAAGTCGAAATCGCGCGGCGGGCGCTGCTCGAACCAGAGACGATCGTGGTCGGGGGTGTCCTGGAGAAACTCAGGCGTCTCCTCCAGCACGTCCTCCTCCTCGCCGTCCGCCGAGTTCACGTCGTACTCGGCGGTCGTCTCGCCGGGTGTGGGCACGTCGGCCGCGCGCATGATCCGGGTCTCCGGCGCCGGGTCGACAGCCGCCGTGGATTCATGTTCGTCGGTGAGCGGCTCGTCGAACTCGTCGTACTGCTCGACGAGGTCGGTGGCGACGCCCTCGTCGGGCTCGTCGTAGGCGGAGCCGACTGGTGCGTCGTCGCGCTCCTGCACGAGCTCAGCGGAGTCCGCAGACGCGCTGGGGTCGCGGTTGCGACGGACCGGGCCGAGCGCGTCGCGCTCGTCGCGTTCGATCTCGGTCGGGTCCGCACCGCGGCGCCGTTTGAGATCCAGATGCTCTCGGATTGCTTCGTCGAGAAGACCCATGTGATGAAAGGCTACTCGCCGGCCCCGTCAGCCGCCGCCCTCGCAAGCTCCCGTGCGGCGACCCTGAAGTGGTCCCCCAATCCACCGGCCCATGACCGCTGCCGCGGCCAGGCCGGCAGCGGGAAGTTGGCTCTACACTGCGCTGCACCGACGCGACCGTACGTCGCCCCGGGGCTATAGCTCAGTTGGGAGAGCGCCTGGATCGCACCCAGGAGGTCGGGAGTTCGAGTCTCCCTAGCTCCATCACCCGGATCGTCCGCCATCACCGGGCGATCCGTCTTTTCAGACCAAGCCGGCGACGGCAGGGCTCTGGATCGGGTAGCAAACACCCCCTGAGACTCCGTGGATCCGGGAGTCGCCCTCGGCGTCGTGACGGGCGGCCAAGACCGCGCGGTCGACCGCTTGCACGGCCGGCGAGGCGCGGCCGGGCAGGCGGGCCAGAACGAGCCGGCGGGGATCTCGGGGGCACAACTCTCGACTCGCACGATGGCGATCTCAGGTCCCAGCAGCGGGGCGAGGTCGGGCGCGGTCCTAGCGACGCCGTGGCCGGCGGCGACGAGGCGCAGCCTCGCGAGCCAGTCACGGGCGCTGTGGACGACGTGCAACCGCGGTGTCTCCCGGTCAGACGGGTGGTGCGGCGGGCGCGGCGTGAGGAGGGCGAGATCCAACGAGCCGGGACGCGGGTCATTCGCCGAACTGATGCGGGTTCCCACCGAAGACGCGTACCGGCTGCCCGACGCCGCCGCTCAGGATCCGGCCCGGTGGTCCGCCCTCGCGGCGCCCCTCAATGACGGTGCGGGAGTACGGCCGCGTGGCGCTCATGGGCGGCGTGGGCACGCTCTCGGCGGCCCCGACCTCGCGCTGCGCCACGAATGGCTCATGCGCAACCCGATCACGGAGCGCGGACAGTGGCTGTATCCGCGCACCGACAACGTCGCGGACGCCCACCCAGGACCCGCGATGACGGCCGGTGCAGGACGGGCAGGCGCCAAAAATCCATGCGCCGCTGGCGGAGGAATCACCCTCCGCCACGGTGTCCAATACGCACGGAATGGTGGCGTCGGATCACTGCGTGAAAACTAATTGCGAGCGCCTTGCATCAAGGAGTTTCGCGCAGTAGGTTCGACATCCCGACGCTCTGGATAACCCGTTTTTGGTGAGGTGACTCATCGACACGGCGGAGATCACGAGCACCGGGTCTACTGCCAAATGAGGAGTGCTTGATGGGCGCGACACACGACGAGGTGCCGGGGAGGTTCGGGATCCTTTCCTATGTGACGCAGGTGGCCCGGGAGTTCAGCCCGGCCGAGCGGCGGCGGGCGACTTCGATGATGGTGTTCATCGCGGCGCTCCACATCGTCGGCTTCGGCATCTTCATCGTGTTCGTCGTTCCGTCGCACTACAAGGGACTCGGGATCGGCGTCGCCGGACTGGCGTACTCACTCGGTCTACGACACGCGTTCGACGCCGACCACATCTCGGCGATCGACAACACGACTCGCAAGCTCATGAACGAGGGCAAGCGGCCGCTCAGCCTCGGGTTCTGGTTCTCGCTGGGTCACTCGACGATCGTGGTGGCGATCGGCGTCGGCATCGTGGTCGCCGAGAAGGCGGTGTACGGGGCCGTCCACAACCCCCACTCGAGCCTGCAGCAGTTCGGCGGCATCTTCGGGACCGTGGTCTCGGCCTCCTTCCTCTACCTGATCGCCCTCCTGAACCTCGTCATCCTCGCCGGAATCCTCAAGGTGTTCCGGTCGATGCGGCAGGGCAGCTATGACGAAGCCGAGCTGGAGCGCCAGCTGCAGAACCGCGGGCTGATGTACCGGTTCTTCGGTCGCTGGATGAAGTCGATCAACCGGGAGTGGCAGATGTACCCGGTCGGCGTCGTCTTCGGTCTGGGCTTCGACACCGCGACCGAGGTCACGCTGCTGGCCACCACCGCGCTGCTCGCTTCCCAGAGCCTGCCGTTCTACGCGATTCTCTGCCTGCCGGTGCTGTTCACCGCCGGCATGTGCGTGATGGACACACTCGATGGGATCTTCATGAACTTCGCGTACTCATGGGCGTTCTTCAACCCGGTGCGCAAGGTGTATTACAACCTCGCGATCACCGGCCTGTCGGTCGCGATCTGCTTCTTCATCGGGACGGTCGAGGTCCTCGGCATCCTGCCGAGGGAGCTCGGCGGTCTGCATGGGGGCTTCTGGAGCTTCATGGCGGGCTTTGACATCAACAAGGCCGGGTTCGTGATCGTCGGCATGTTCGTCGTCACCTGGGTCGCCGCGATGGTCTTCTGGAAATTCGGCCACGTCGAGGAGCGATGGTCGGCGCGGCTGCAATCGTGAGGCGCCGATGACGATCGCGCCCGACGTCCCCCGCCTGCGCTTCGACAGCCTCGACGAGGCGGTCGGAGCGCTGCGTGCCCAGGGGCTTCGCCTGTCGACGGCGCGACGGCTGATCCTCCAGGCGCTGTTCTCGGCAGAAGGCCCGGTCTCGGCCGTGCGTCTCGCGCGGACGCTGTCGATCGACGAGTCGTCGGTCTACCGCAACCTCGAGGTGCTCGAGGGCCACGGCGTGGTCCGTCACGTACACCTCGGCCATGGGCCGGGGCTCTACGTGCTGCTCGGAAGCGACGAGGCCGAGTACGCCTACTGCAGCCGCTGCGCGACGGTCACCGTCGTGGCCCCCGGGCAACTCGACGCCGCCCGCGCGGAGATCGCCCGCGCCGTCGGATACGTGACCCGCTTCACCCACTTCGCGATGGTCGGAGTATGTGAGCGCTGCGCGGCGCAGTCGGATGCGAAGTCGGCGTCCGGATAGCCTGACCGTCGTGAATCGCTACGGCACGCGCGACGCCCTCATCGTCCACGAGCAGGAGCCGTTCAACGCCGAGACCGCGCGCAGCGACCTCGCCGACCCGGTCACCCGCACCGACGCGTTCTACGTCCGCGGCCACGGCACGGTGCCCGCGGTCGACCCCGCCGGCTGGCGGCTGCGGATCCACGGGCTGGTCGCGCGTGAGCTCGAGCTGTCGCTGGAGACCCTACGCGAGGCGCTGCCCCGGCGTGAGGTGACCGCCACCCTGCAGTGCGCCGGCAACCGGCGCGCGGGACTGATCGCGATCCAGGACATCCCCGGCGAGGCACCGTGGGGTCCCGGTGCGACCGGCACCGCGGTCTGGGCCGGAGTCTCGCTGGCCGACGTGCTCGCTCTCGCCGACCCCCTGGACGGTGCCTCACACGTCGGCTTTGAGGGTGAGGACATCAGTGAGGAGGCGGTTCCACCCCAGCGCTACGGTGGATCGGTGCCGATCGAGAAGGCACGACGGCCCGAGGTGCTGCTCGCCTGGGAGATGAACGGGGAGCCGTTGCCGGCAGTGCACGGCGCTCCGGTGCGTGTCGTGGTACCCGGCTTCATCGGTGCCCGCAGTGTCAAGTGGCTCAACCGCATCGAGTTACGGGCCGAGCCCTGGGGTGGCTACTTTCAACACGTCGTCTACCGCCTCGTGGCACCCGACGTGACACCAGGTCCGGGGATCGGCATGCCGCTGGGACTGGTCGCGCTGAACTCAGACGTCATCTCCCCCGTCGAGGATGAGACCGTGGTCGCCGGTCCGCTGACCATTCGGGGCTACGCCTTCGCCGGCGGAGAGCGGTCGGTGGCCCGGGTCGACGTGTCGATCGACGGCGCGGCGAGCTGGCGACAGGCCGAACTGCTGGAGGACCTCGGCCAATGGGCGTGGCGTCAGTGGCAGATCACCGTCGACGTCGCCGCCGGCAGCCACGATCTGCGCGTGCGCGCGTGGGACTCCTCGGCCGCCGCCCAGCCCAGCGACGAAGCCGGCCTCTGGAACCCCAAGGGCTATGTGAACAACGCGACGCCCCACGTGCGCTTCCACGCCCGCGCGGCCTGACCGCCGACCCCCGGCGCAGAGTCCGCGTTCGTGCTCGCCGGATATGACCACCTGCTCGCGGCCGCCCGCCGGCTGCGTTGGGATCCCGAGGCGATCCAGTTCGAACACGACGCCAGCGTCGTCGCCCAGCTTGCCGATGGGGATCGCGCGATGCTCAGCTCGCTCATCGGCGGGTTCTGGCTCGCCGAGCACGCGGTTGCCGCCGAGCTCGGCCCGTACATGGCGGCCGCCGGGACCGACGACGACGCCGGGGCGGCACCCCGCGAGTGCTTCGCGGTGCAGGCCGAGGATGAGGCCCGCCACGCCCGCTTCTTTGACCGCGTCGCCCGCGAGGTGCTCGGCTTGCGCGACCCGGCGGCGAGCGCCCCGGCCGCGATCGCGAGGCTGTTCGGCTCCGACCTGCCCGCCGCCGCCCGCGCACTCGCGGCCGACACCGGCGACCAGACGATGGCCGGTGCCGTCGGGCTCTATCACCTCGTGCTGGAGGGGATCGCGTTCGCGGTCGGTCAGGAGGCGCTCGGCGAGCTCGCGCGGCGCACCGGCCTGCCCGGGATCGCCGAGGGAGTCGGCCGCGTCCAGGCAGACGAGCGCTGGCACGTCGGGCTTGGGGTGCTGCACCTGCAGCGACTCGGCGCCCCGGCCGATGTGAGCGCCCCGGCGGCGCGGGCGATCGCCGCCTGGGGGCCGGTGATCGCGACCGATGAGCGGGTGGCCCGGGTCCTCGCCGCGCACCGGCGCCGGGTGCAGATCGCCCGGGGTCCGCAGCTCAGCGCGCCGACCAGCCGCCGTCGACCGTGAGCGTCGAGCCGGTCATGTAGCGCGAGACGTCACCGGCGCAGAAGAGAACCGCACCGGCGATCTCCGACACGTCGGCGAAGCGTCTGAGCGGGATGCGATCCAGCAGCTCGGCGTAGTGGCGCTCGGAGCCCTGCAGCCCGGCCGTCATGTCGGTCTCGACGTAGCCGGGAGCAACGCAGTTGACCCGTATCCCCTTCGACGCCCACTCCAGGGCGAGCGTGCGGGACATCATCTCAAGGCCCGCCTTGGAGGCCGAGTAGGCGACGAGGCGCTCGTGGGCGCCGGTGGCGTGAATCGATGAGATGTTGACGACGCTCGCCCCGGTGACCGACTCGGTGAGCAGCGGCAGCGCCGCCTGACAGCAGGCCAGCGCGCCCGTGAGGTTGATCGACAGCGTCTGCTGAAACTGGGCGAGATCGAGCCGTTCGACGCGGTCAAACGACGGGCTGATCCCCGCGTTGTTGACGAGCACGTCGACCCGTCCCCACGTCGCTCGGGCGAGCGCGACCGCCTCGTGCAGATGATCGGGATCGGCGATCGAGCCCACGCAGACCTCCGCGCGGCCACCGGCGTCGGTGATCGACGCGGCCACCGACGTCAGCCGTTCCTCGTCGCGCGCGGTGAGCAGGAGCTCGGCACCCGCTCCCGCACAGGCGAAGGCGAGCGCGCGACCGAGGCCGCGGCTCGCACCCGTGACCCAGACGACCCGGCCGTCGAGCCGCAGCCCGGGAGGGCCGTGCAGCAGCTCGACGGCGCGATCAGACCGATCCGCGCTCAATGCGCCCCGGCGGAGGCGGCGACCTGCGGGCCGAGCTCGACCAGGCGCTTGGCCGCGGCGACGATGCCGTCGGCGTCGATGCCCTGGTCGTGCAGGAGCTCGGCGCCCTTGCCCGAGGTGGGGATGTGGTTGACCGCGAGCTTGACCACGCGCGGACGCTCGTCGGTGTCGGCGAACGCGCTGAGCACCGCCTCGCCGATACCGCCCTCCGGCCAATGGTCCTCGGCGACGACGAACCGGCCACCGGTGGCCCGGGAGGCCGCGGCGAGCGTCTCGATGTCGATCGGCTTGACCGAGTAGACGTCGATCACCCGTGCCGAGATGCCCTCCCCGGCGAGCGTGTCGGCCGCCTTCAGCGACTCCTGCAGGGTCACGCCGGCCCCGATCAGGGTCACCTGGTCGTCGTCGGACTCGCGCAGCACCTTGGAACCGCCGATCACGAACGACTCGTCGGGCGAGTAGATCGTCGGCATGCCCGAGCGGGTGGTGCGGATGTAGGAGATGCCGTCGTAGTCGGCCATCAGCTCGACGAGCTTCGCGGTCTGGTTGGGATCGGAGGGGTACAGCACGACCGAGTTGCCGAGCGCCCGGAACTCCGCGAGGTCCTCCAGCGCCATCTGCGACGGTCCGTCCTCGCCGATCGAGACCCCGGCGTGGGAGCCGCAGATGCACAGCTTCGCCTGGGAGATGACCCCCATCCGGACGAAGTCATAGGCGCGCGACAGGAACGCCGCGAACGTCGCCACGAACGGCGTGTAGCCCCGGACCTGGAAGCCGACCGCCTGGGAGAGCAGCATCTGCTCGGCGATGTAGACCTCGAAGTAGCGATCCGCCGTCTTGGGGATCACGTCCTCGAGGTGGGTGGAGTTACCGACCTCCCCGTCGAGGGCGACCACGTCGCCACGACGCTGCATCACCGCGGCCAGGCCCTCGCCGAACGCCTTGCGGGTCGGCACCGGATCGCCGCCGAGCGCATAGCCGGGCAGGGGGACCGACGGGTCGCTGGTGAACACGTGGGGGGCCTGGTCGCCCTCGGGCTTGGCGACGTCGACGTGCACGGGCCCCACGTTTCCGAGCTCCTCGATCGCCTTGTCGGGATCCTTGAGCGGCTGGCCGTGCTTGCCCTCGACGTTCGCGGTCTCACTCGCGCCGTAGCCCTTGATCGTGCGCGCGACGATCATCGTCGGGCGGTCGGTGGTCGCGACCGCCTGGATGAACGCCCCGTCGATCGCCTCGATGTCGTGGCCGTCGATCTCCAGCGCCTGCCAGCCCGAGGCCTCGGCGCGCTTGGAGTAGGCCGACAGATCCCAGCCGTGCTGGGTCTCACCGCGCTGGCCGAGGCGGTTGACGTCGACGATCACGCACAGGTTGCCGAGACCCTCCATGCCGGCGTGCTCCACGGCCTCCCAGATCGAGCCCTCTGCCATCTCGGAGTCACCGCAGATCGTCCACACGTGGTAGGGCAGGTGGTCGAGGTCACGGGCGGCGACGGCCAGGCCGGTGGCGATCGGCATCCCCTGACCGAGGGAGCCGGTGGCGACGTCGGTCCACGGGATCGTCGGCGTCGGATGGCCCTCCAGGCGCGAGCCGAACTGCCGGAAGGTGAGCAGCTCCTCGTCGGTGATCGCGCCCGCGGCGGCGTACATCGCGTAGATGAGCGGCGAGGCGTGCCCCTTGGAGAAGATCAGGTGATCGTTGTTGGGGTTCTGCGGCGCGTCGTAGTCGTAATGCAGGTAGCGGGCCATGAGCACCGCCATCAGGTCGGCGCCCGACATCGACGACGTGGGGTGGCCGGAGTTGGCGGCAGCGGCGGCGCGGATCGAGTCGATGCGCAGGCGCTGCGCGAGCTGATGGATCTCTTCGTTGGTCATCGGCTTCCTCTGGCTCTCGGTGTGCGAGTTCTCTTCCGGGTGGTGCGCGCAAGTATCGCGTCTCAAACCTCGCGTCCCTGCGCGTTTACTGAATCAATACCACCCGTTCGGGCGTACGATGAGGAGATGACCGCCGTGGGCGTCGTGCTGCTGGTTGTCGGTGCCATCCTCGCACTGAGCGAGGCCCACAATCCCACGCACGGAATCGCGGGCAGCGGCGGCGTCATGCTGATGGCCGTCGGCATCGCCCTCGCGCTCGCCGGCGTGGGCGCGGGACTCGCCCTCGGAGTCGGCGCGGGCGTCGTGCTCGCCGCCGCCGGCGGTGGCGCCGTCGCGCTCACCGTCAACCGCTCGGTGGCGGTCCGCCACCGGCGCGTGCGTGGCGGCGCCGAGGGTCTGATCGGTCAGCTCGGGGTCGTGCGCAACTGGCAGGAGACGGAGGGACGGGTCCTCGTCCAGGGCGCGGTGTGGCACGCGCGTCGCTCACCCGACCCCGATGCGGAGCCCGATCCGGTGCTCGAGATCGGAGATCGCGTCGTCGTCGAACGGCTCTCCGGGCTCACGCTGTGGGTGCGGGGCGCCGAGGAGTGGGAGCTCCTCTGATGGCCGGCCCGGACGTCGTCGGTCTGAGATCGGCCCGGCGGAGGTAGAGAACGGGGATGGCCCTCACCATCATCATTGTCGTCATCGCCGTGATCCTCGTCACGGGACTGATCACCCTCGCCAATTCGGTCAAGGTCCTGCGCGAGTACGAGCGCGGCGTCGTCTTCCGGCTGGGTCGGCTGATGGAGCAACGCGGCCCCGGGCTGCAGCTGCTGATCCCGTCGATGGACCGGATGGTGAAGATCTCGCTGCGGACGATCACGCTCACCGTGCCCCCGCAGGAGATCATCACCCGCGACAACGTGCCGGCGCGGGTCACCGCGGTCACCTACTACCGGGTGATCGACCCCGCCAAGGCGGTCACCGAGGTCGAGAACTTCCAGTCCGCGACGCTGCAGATCGCCCAGACGTCGCTGCGTTCGGTGCTCGGCGTCGCCGACCTCGACACGCTGCTGTCCGACCGCGAGCACCTCAACGCGGCGCTGCAGACGGTGATCGACGCCGGCACCGAGCCGTGGGGCATCAAGGTGACGAGCGTCGAGATCAAGGACGTCGAGATCCCCGAGCGCATGCAGCACGCGATCGCGCGCCAGGCCGAGGCCGAGCGCGAGCGCCGCGCGAAGATCATCAACGCCGAGGGTGAGTTTCAGGCGGCGGCGAAGCTCGCCGACGCCGCCGACGTGATCGGCCGCAACCCGGTGACGCTTCAGCTGCGCTACCTGCAGACGCTGCGTGAGATCGGGGTCAACCAGAACTCGACGGTCGTGTTCCCGATGCCGATCGACCTCGTCAAGCCGATGCTCGACGCGATGAGCACGGGCGCCAACGCCAACCCGGCCACTGAGAACGGGGCCGCGGCCACCCCGGGGCAGCTGCCGCTGGCGACCGGCCTGGAACTCGGCATCGGCGAGCTCGAGCCGCCGGTTCCAGCGGCGCCCGCCGATTCTGAGGTGCCGGCCTCGCGTGCCACCGGCGTTTCCCCCGATCCGAAGCCCTAGCCGCGGTCCGTGGACCGGTCGCTGAACCCCGCGCTCGCGGAGGCACGGTTCTGCCCGCGGTGCGGACAGCCCGCCGAGATCGAGTTCCCGCGGCGAATCTCCTGTTCGCACTGCGGCTATGCCGCCTACTCAAACCCCAGCCCGGTCGCGTGCGCGATCCCGTTCGACGCGGACGGTCGGGTGGTCCTGCTGCGCCGCGGCTTTGATCCCGGCCAGGGGCTGTGGACGTTCCCGGGGGGCTTCGTCGACCTCGGTGAGTCGGTGCCCGACGCCGCCCGGCGGGAGGTCGACGAGGAGCTCGGGATCGAGATCGAGCTCGGTGAGCTGCTCGGCGTCTACTCCCGCGCCGAGGACCGCGTCGTGCTCATCGTCTACCGCGCCCGCACATTGGGAGTGCCGACGACCTCGCCCGAGGCGACCGAGGTCCGGGCGTTCGCCCCCGCGGAGATCCCCTGGGATGAGCTTGCGTTCTGGTCGACCGAGCGGGCGCTGCGCGACGCGATCGCGGAGCCCTGAGGCGCGTTCAGGCGATCAGCGGGAGACCGCGAGTCGCCGGATCGTCTCCCCGTAGAACGAGTATGTGACGACTCGCGACGGTGCGGTCACGTTGACGATGCCGGCGGAGATGGTGTGCGGGTTCGGGGCCAGCCGGTAGCCACCTGGGTAGTCGGCGTCGCTCGGGACACTGAGCAGCAGGCCGTCCCCGGCGGTGCCCGGGACCAGCTGATGCACGACGCCGTTGAGGGTGACGAACCGCTCCCGGGAGCGAAACAGCGTCGCTTCGACCAGTCCGAGCCCCGCGACCTGGACGCCGTGGATCCGCACGAAGACGAGTTCATCGGTCCGAGGTGGTCGCGGCACGCTCACGGTCTCACCGAGGGAGGCCCTCACCGTCCCGAGCAGGCGCGGCGGACCGCAGCGATCGCCGACCCGGTCCAGAACCTCCCACGCCGGGGTCACGTGGACGGGGACGAAATGGCAGAGCAGCGCCCGGATGGCGGCGGGGGCGTCGAACCCCGGGTACCGGCTGTCGAGCGAGCGCGGCGTCTGGCTCAGCACCCGCGTCGGACCGCCCGACTGGTCGAAGGTCCGGGCGTTGGCCTCGTCGAGCAGCGTGGTGTAGCCGGTGAACGCCTGGAACTCCGGCGTCGGTGACCAACGCAGGTCGTAGGCCCAGGCGAGACTGTCCTCCCACGGTTCGATGTCGACGCGCTGTCCCCGCACGAGCTCATCGCTCCGGCGGTCAAGGCCGTAGACGGCGGCCAGCGATCGTCGCGCGG
>CAZZWJ010000001.1:0-37111 GCA_964657875.1 uncultured Solirubrobacteraceae bacterium | reverse complement strand
TGTTCAGGCCGGTGAACGACGCGTCGTAGGACTTGTTCTCGAGGATGATCAGCCACACGTGCTTGATCGTCCCCGGCTTGACCCCGACGCCGTCGAAGTACCGGCGACCCTTGACGTGCACGCGGCCGCGCAGCGCATGGCGGGCCGCCACCGGCAGGGCGGCGACGCGCGACGGGACCGCGGCCTGCGAGCGCGTCGGCTGATCATGGTCGGGCTGCGCGTCCGCCGGCCCCGAGACGGTGAGCGCGAGCCCGGTCCCCGCCGCGGCGAGCGTCGCGGCGGCGACCGCGATCCGGCGCCCGGCGCGGCGACGCGGACCCGTCGCTCGCTGCTGGTTTCCTGTCCCTGCCACACGACGTTTCATGCTGCTCCCTTGGGTGACGCGTCGATCGCTTTCCGTCTGAGCAGGCGCAACGATGAAGGGACGCGGGGCGTTCGCGGTGATGATCTTGTGAACCGCCGGCCGGCCCGGCCTCCCCGCGCAGCCGCCACCTCGGCGCCACCGGCACGGACCTGTGCGACCATGACCGCGATGCCCACGCTGATGCCCGCCGCCGGTGGGGACATGGTCGCAGTATGAACCGCGCCACCCTCATCCGCACGCTGATCGCCGCGCCCGACGGCCGCGTCCGGCGCGATCGCACGCTCACCCGCGTCGCGGTGGCGAGCGGCGTGATCTTCATCTTCGCCGGCCTCGTCAAGTTCGTCTTTCACCACTGGGAGCTGCACGCATTTCAGGACTTCGGTCTCCCCTTCCCCTCCGAGCTCGAGATCTTCGCCGGCGTCCTGGAGACCCTGGGCGGCGTGGCGCTCGCGCGATGCCGTTGGGTGGTGCCGACCGCCGCGCTGCTCTCGATCACGATGATCGTCGCCATCGTCGCCTCCGGGATCGAGCATGGCGACGTGATCCCCAGCCTGACGCTCGCTCCCGCCCTGCTGCTGGCGATGCTGTACCTGCTCATCCGCACGCTTGCCCCCGCGCCCGTCGGACAGGTCGCCGTGCGGGAGCCGACCGCAACGGGATAGTCGCCCCCCGGGCGACTGGGCCACTCGGCCATAGAACGCCGCCACCGCGCTCGGGAGGATCGCGGTCATGTCGGAGACGATCCCGCAGCTGTCCGACGTGGAACCATCGGCGACACAGAGCGTCGCCGCCGCTGAGGTCGGCTGCCGCGGGTGGACCGGCCACGTGATCGTCTGCGGCCTGCAGGCCGTCGGGGTACGGACCATCGAGCAGCTGATCGCCGCCGGCGCGCGCGTCGTCGTGATCGACGACGAGGGCAGCCGCGAGCGCCATCTGCGGGCACTGAACCATCTCGAGGTCCCGGTGATCCCCCGCGGCTCGCGGACCGACGATGCGCTTCTCGATGCGGGCATCGCCGGCGCCGAGTCGGTCATCTGCATCGAGGCGAGCGACCTGAGAACGCTCGAGACGGTCCTGATGGTGCACGGACTGCGGCCCGACGTGCGCGTGGTGGCGCAGCTCGACAACCCCGCGGTGGCGCGGGCGGTTGAGGAGATCACCGGTCAGGCGACCGTGATCGACGTCGCGTCGCTGTTCGCGCCGGCGGTGATCGAGGCGTGCGTCAAGCGCCGGGCGCATGACATCCGCATCGGCTCCACGCACTTCGTCACCGTCGAGGTGACGGCCGACCGCGGCGACACGCTGCGCGGGCTCTACGGGAGCCTCGTGCCGCTGGGGGTCGTCAGCGACTCACGTCTGGGCCCGGTCGTGTGCCCGGGCCGTGACCACCGCGTCGCCGAGGGCGATCGGGTCACCCTGCTGGGAACGCGGGAGGAGGTCCACGCGCAGGGGTTCGCGGCCCGGCTGAGCGCCGGCGCGGAGATGCAGCAGACGGGGGTGCGCCTGCTCGCGAAGCTGCGTCGGTTCTACGCCCAGTTGACGAGCGACGCCGACCGTTCGATGCGCATCGCACTCGGGCTCGGGGTCGCGCTGCTCGTGATCTCGACGCTCATCCTCCACTTCGGCTACCGCAACGCCGTGGGGACGACGCCGTCCGGGGCCGTGCGCTACTCCCACCTCGGGCTGGTCAAGTCCGTCTACTTCACCGTCGAGACGATCGCCACCGTCGGGTTCGGGGACTACTCGTACTCCGGCCAGGCCACGTACATGGAGATCTTCGGGATCCTCCTCATCATCGCGGGCACCACGCTGGTGACGACGATCTTCGCGCTGCTCACCAACGTCCTCGTCTCCCGGCGCATCGCCCAGTCCCTCGGGCAGGCCCAGATCCCGGGAATGCGCGGCCACGTCGTGATGGTCGGTCTCGGCGCGGTCGGCATGAAGGTGCTCGAGGGGCTGCTCGCCCGCGGCCGCGAGGTCGTCGTCGTCGAGCGAGACGAGGGCAATCCCTACCTCAACCAGGTCCGCGCGCGCGGCGTGCCGTTGATCCTCGGCGACGCCACGATGGCGCAGACGCTCGACACCGTGAACCTGTCGGCCGCCGCCGCGGTCGCGATCGTCACCTCTGACGACATGACGAACATCGAGACCGGGCTTGCCGTTCGCGATCGCCTCGGGACCCGCTGGGAGCAGACCCCGGTCGTGCTGCGGGTGTTCGAGCGCGAGCTCGGCCACCACCTGGAGGGCAGCTTCGCGTTTCGCCACGTGTGGTCGACCCTGGCGATCGCGGCGCCGTGGTTCGCCGGGGCCGCGCTCGGCATGGAGGTGCTGTTCAGCTTCTACGTCGGCAGCCACCCGTTCCTGCTCGCGCGCCTGCACGTCGCCGAGGGCGGCGGCCTCGACGGGCTGGCGATGGCCGAGCTGGGGGCGAACCTCCGGGTGATCGCGATCGGACGGGGCGTCTCCCCCGACGGCAGCGACACGCTCGAGCACCCACCCCGCCGCGGCACGCGGCTCGCGGCGGGTGACGACGCCTACCTCGCCGGACCCTACGAGGAGCTCTTCCGGGTGCTCAAGCGCCAGCGGGGGTGGTGATCGGCCTCGCCACCGGCGCGGGGTTCGCCGTCACCGCTGCCATCTGAAGAGACGCAACCCCTTCCGTCGCGCTCGTCGCCGCTCGGGGTTGCCGGCGTCGACGGCGTGCGGCTCAACCGTCGGTGCCCACGTGCGGCTCAACCGTCGGCGCTCGGGTAGCGTAGGAAAGGTCTATGAGCCTCATTTCGGTCCACCGGGCGATGCGTGGCGCGCGTCGGCGCTCGGCGCTGATGCTCATCCTGCTCGGCCTGGGCGGCGCGGTGGTGGTGCACCACGCGATGCCGATGGACATGCACGCGATGCCGGGCCACTCGGTGTGCCTGGCGGTGCTCGCCGCCGGCGCGCTGCTGCTCGCGGCGGCAGCGGTGGTCCGTCGGGCCGCGCGGACTCATCCGCCGCGGCCGGTCGGCTTCCGGGTTCCCCGGTGTCGACCGGTGGCTCGTCGCTGGTCGATCCCGGCTCGGGCCGGACCGCGGTTTCTCCGCCTGGGCGTTCTGCGGCTGTGACGGTTCCCCCGCGACGCGTGGAGCGTCGCGGTCCCGGGCCCCGTGCTCGCGTCCGCGCGAGTGCACCAGACGCAAGACAAGGAGATCGTCGAGATGAGAAATCGACACGTCAGATCGATGGCTGTCCTGGCCGCGCTGCTCCTTCCCGGAGCGGTCATCGCCGGCTGCGGCAGCTCGAGCCACACCGGTTCGACGGCGAACCGTGCCGACCGCGCCTTCGTGCAGCAGATGATCCCGCATCACATGATGGCGGTGCAGATGGCGAAGGTCGCCCAGCGGCAGGGTGGTCACCCGCAGATCAGGACGCTCGCGGCGAGCATCATCCGCGCCCAGGATGCGGAGATCGCGCAGATGACACCGATCGCCCGCACCTTGGGCGTGACGCCCGCGGCGATGCCGGCAGGTGGGCAGATGAACGCGGGGATGACGAGCGACGCGCAGAGCCTCGGGCTCCCCGTCGACCAGATGGGGATGTCGATGAGCATGACCTCGCTGCCCCACATGCGGCCGTTTGACCGCGCGTTCATCGACATGATGATCCCCCACCACCAGGGAGCGGTCCGGATGGCGCAGGCCGAGCTCGCGAAGGGCGAGAACCCGAAGCTGCGCGCGCTGGCGCATCGGATCATCGACGCGCAGGACCGGGAGATCGGCGAGATGAACCGCTGGCGGGCCCGGTGGTACGGGAGCACCTCCCCCGCCGGAGGCGTCCCTCGGGCATAGAACCGGAGCGATCGGGCTCAGACCGGGGGCTCCGCGCCCCCGGTCTGGGTGCCCCGGTCACGGATGGCCCGTCAGGTTCGGAGCGCGATGCATCCAGGGACGTAGGATCGCTGCAGATCCCGGAGAGGAGCAGGATGAGCTACGAGCAGATCATCACCGAACTCGCTGACGGCGTGTTGACGATCACGTTGAATCGGCCGGAGCGACTCAACGCCTGGACTCCGACGATGCAGCGGGAGCTGATCGCGGCGTTCGACGAGGCTGACGGCAACGACGAGGTGCGCGTGGTGATCGTCACGGGTGCCGGCCGGGGGTTCTGCGCCGGTGCCGATCTCGCCGCGGGCGGGGCGACGTTCGACCGGGGTGAACGAGGCTCGTCGGATGCCGTTCCGCGCGACGGCGGGGGGCAGTTCACGCTTCGCGTGTTCGACTGCACCAAGCCGGTGATCGCGGCGATCAACGGGCCGGCCGTCGGGGTCGGGGCGACGATGACCTTGCCGATGGACATCCGGCTGGCGAGCGACGAGGCACGGCTGGGGTTCGTCTTCGCCCGACGGGGCATCGTCCCGGAGGCGTGCTCGAGCTGGTTTCTGCCGCGGCTGGTCGGCATCAGCCAGGCGATGGAGTGGGTCGCGACCGGCCGGGTGTTCGGCGCCGAGGAGGCGCTGCAGGCGGGCCTGATCCGCAGTGTTCACCCCCAGGACGAACTGCTGGCGGCCGCCCGGGGCATCGCGAGGGAGATCGTCGAGAACGCCGCGCCGGTATCGGTGGCGCTCGCCCGACGGATGATGTGGCGGATGCTCGGGGCCGAGCACCCGATGATCGCCCACCGCGCCGACTCACGCGGCATGCTCCATCGCGGCCGATCCGACGATGCCGCGGAGGGGATCTCGGCGTTTCTGGAGAAGCGACCGGCGGCCTTCCCCGACCGGGTCAGCGTCGGGCTGCCGGACGTGATGGCTGACTGGCCCGCGCCGGCGTTTAAGTAGACCGACCCCCGACCTCGGCGCGCGAGAGTCGGGTCAGATCGGGCCGGCGGCGCGACCGCGGCGTATACGCGGGTCGGGGTACGAGTCGGCCGGTCATCGCGGGTCGAACTTCTCGCGACGAACGGTGGCCTTGCGACCCTTCAACCGGGTCTTCCTCAGGCCCTGGATGACCTCGTCGGCGCGGTCGAGGGGGACCTCGACGAGGCTGAAGCGGTCGGCGATCTCGATCGTCCCGATCTCACGACCCGGGAGCTTCGTCTCGCCGGTGATCGCCCCGACGAGGTCCTGGGGGCGGACCTGCGCGGCGCGGCCCACGCCGATGTAGATCCGCGCCGTCTCGCCGGCGCTGGTGCGACGGGGACGCCGGGGGCCGTTGGCGGGCTTGTCCGGTTGCAGGCTCATCTGCGGGATGTCCCGTTCGGCATCCTCGTCGCCACCGGACGTCGTCTCGTGGGCGAGCTTGATCGCGGCCAGCGCCACGTTCAGCACGTCGAACTCGTCTGAGAGGGTGTCGAGAACGACGCGAAACGGCTCGAGATCGTCCTGCAGCAGCGACTCGTGCAGCGCGGCGCGGGTGAGCTCGAGCCGACGCGCCTTCAGATCGGCGACGGTCGGGACGGTCGCGATCTCGATCGGCTGCTTGGTGAGGCGCTCGATCGTCTTCAGCATCCGGTGCTCGCGCGGCTGGGCCAACGTGATCGCGACGCCCTGACGGCCGGCCCGGCCGACGCGCCCGATCCGGTGGACGTAGGCCTCGGCGGCGGAGGGCACGTCGAAGTTGACGACGTGGGTGAGTGAATCGATGTCGAGGCCGCGAGCGGCGACGTCGGTGGCGATGAGCAGGTCGGCGGTCCCTGACCTCAGCCGACCGAGCACCCGGGTGCGCTGATCCTGACTGAGTCCGCCGTGCAGCGCCTCGGCGCGGTAGCCACGGCCATTGAGGGTCTCGGCGAGCTGGTCGACGTCGGAACGGGTCCGGCAGAAGACGAGGGCCTGACCGGGCTGCTCGACATCGAGGATGCGGCCGAGCGCCGCGGTCCGATGGGCCCGGTTGACCACGTACGCGATCTGGCGGATCTGCGGCGATTCCCCCGGCTCGGCGTCCCGCAGGCCGACGCTGATCGTCGTCGGGTTGGTCAGTTGCTTGGCGACGATCCGCTTGATGCGCGGTGGCATCGTCGCGCTGAACAGGACGGTCTGGCGCGTCGGGGGCGTCCGGTCGAGAATCGTCTCGATGTCCTCGGCAAAACCCATGTCGAGCATCTCGTCCGCCTCATCGAGAACGACGACCTCGACGTCCTGGAGCTTGAGCGTCCGGCGCGTGAGATGGTCGATCGCCCGCCCGGGCGTCGCGACGACGACGTCGACGCCCCGCTCCAGCGATTTGATCTGGCGGCCGATCGGGGCGCCGCCGTAGATCGGCAGGACGCGGGCGTCGAGGTGCCGTCCGTACTTGTGGATGGCCTCGGAGACCTGGGTCGCCAGCTCACGCGTCGGCACGAGCACGAGCGCACGCGGTCGAGACCCGCCGAGCTTGACGCGCTGCAGCAGCGGCAGCGCGAACGCCGCCGTCTTGCCGGTGCCGGTCGCCGCTTGCCCGAGCAGGTCCCCCCCGAGGATCAGCGGCGGGATCGTCTCCGCCTGGATCGGGGTGGGCTCTTCGTAGCCGAGCTCCGTCAGCGATTGCAGCAACTCGTCGCGGAGCCCGAGATCGGAAAACGTCGTCATCTCACCTCCACGGTAAGGCTCTGCCCGGCAACGCGCAGTCAGGATGACCCCCGGCTGGAGGACGCCGAGACCACAACTCGGCGACCCCGCGTTCACCGGATGAACCCACCAGCATGAGGATCGGGCGCTTATATGACTCTTCACTTTGTCTCAACGGCGCGCTCACCCCCGACGAATCAGCACACCCCACATCGTGCTGCTCGCGTTTGCCTCGCTCGCGCTCCTGGCCCTGTCCGGGGTTGCGATCGCTCAGAGCGTGAAGACAGGTCGGATCGGCCCGGCCCGGCATCTCACCGCGAACGGCCACCTGCTCCACCCCGCCGGGCGCCTGACCACCGTCGGAGACTTTCCCACCGGGAGCGCCGTCGTCCCCGGGGGTCACTTCATCTGGGTGGCTGACTGTGGTCACGGCAAGGACGACATCAAGGTCATCAAGGTGGCCAGCGGGAAGATCGTCCAGACGTTGCCGCTCCCCGGTTGCTACGGCGGCGTTGCGTTCGCGCCCGGCGGGCAGCACGCCTACGTGAGCGGCACGCCCCTGGGCAGCTCGCCGACCGAGGGGCCGACGCTGGGCGACCAGGGTGACGTCATCCACATGTTCACGGTCAACCCGAGGACGGGTCTGGGGGTGGAGCACACGCCGCTCGTGCTGCCTCCGACGACCGGGGGCAGCGGACGGATCGACTCCCTCCCGTCCGTCTCGGGAGTCGGCACCGCACAGCCCGAGGGGCTCGCCGTGTCCCCCGACGGGCGATACCTCGTCGTCGCCCTCAATGCCGCTGACGACGCCGTGGTCGTCGACCTGAGAACGCTTGGCCAGACGGTTGTACCGGTGGGGCGCTATCCCGAGGGCGTGGCGTTCGACCCCCAGGGTCGGGCCTATGTCTCCAACGAATATGACGGCACGCTGTCGGTCATCGATCCCCGGGCCGCCAAGGTGACGGACACGATCACGGGCCTCGGCGGCCGTCGGGGGGATCTGGCCAGCCACCCCGAGGGAATGGTCGCCGACCCCAAGCGCCCACTGCTCTACGTCGCGGTCGCCGACCGCGATCTGATCGCGGTCGTCGACACGAGGTCACGGAGAGTTCGTCACCTCGTGTCGGTCGCCCGCAAGCCGGCGTTGGGGACCTCGCCGACGAACCTGGCGATCTCCCCCGACGGGACGACCCTGTACGCCTCTGACGCCGGAGAGGACGCGATCGCGGCGATCTCGCTGTCGCCTCGGCCGGCGACGACGAAGGCGACGCCGCGTCATCGCCGGCGCTCTCGCGCCCAGCAGACGATCCCCGGTCTACCCGCCTACCGGCTGATCGGCCGCATCCCGACCGCCGCCTACCCCGACAGCGTGCAGACGACGCCTGAGGGCCGGCTCATCTGGATCGCCGGTAAGGGCCTCGGCTCCGGACCCAACCCCAGGTACTACTTCGGAGGCGCCAAGACGCCCCGGCAGACGCCTCCCAACACCTACGGCACCTACGTGCTGGATCTGTTGATCGGACGCGTCGGCACGCTGCCGATCCCGACCGACCGTCAGGTGGTCGCCGACACGAGAGCGGCCAACGCCCAGGCCAAGCCCTCCAACCCGGAGAGCCAGCCGGTCGGGAGCCCGATTCCCGCCAGGACGGGCCACCCGAGCACCGATATCACGCACGTGTTCTACATCGTCCGTGAGAACCGCACCTACGACCAGGTCTTCGGCTCCGATCCGCGCGGCGACGGTGACGCCCAGCTCGAACTGTTCGGCGACAACGGCGTGAGCGGGCCCACCGGTGGAATCACTCCCAACGCCCACGCGCTGAGTCGCCGGTTCCCGCTGCTCGACCATTTCTATGAGGACTCCGAGGTGTCGGTCGACGGCCACATCATCACCACCAGCGGCGACGCCAACGACTACGTCCAGAAGGCGACCGCGGCCAACTACTCAAACCGCCGGGCGACGTATGACTTCGGGCTGTACCCGGTGACCTTCCCGCCCAACTTCTTCATCTTCGACCAGGCAGCCAAGCAGCACGTCAGCTTCCGTGACTACGGCGAGGCGATCGGCACCCTCTCCACCGGCAAGGCGCCCAACCGGCCTCAGCTCGCCGCGGTCGAGGCCGGGGTCGACCCCACGTATCCGAACAACCTGTTCATCGGGTGCACGAGTGCGGCCGCCGTTCCGGCGTCCTGCACCCAGGACTCCGGGACCTATGCGGGTACGGGCACCGCGTTCGCCCCGCGGAGCCGTTTCGACGACTGGTACCGCGAGTTCCAGACCCAGCTGGCAACCCACACGGTTCCCCGGTTCAACTACATGATCCTCCCCAACGATCATACGAACGGGACCACGACCGGTGACCCGACACCCCAGGCGTTCATCGCCGATAACGACCTCGCCCTCGGGCAGATCGTCGATGCCATCTCACACTCCGCGATCTGGCGCCACACCGCGATCTTCGTCGAAGAGGACGACTCCCAGGATGGAGCCGACCACGTCGATTCCCACCGCTCCCCGGCGCTCGTGATCAGTCCCTGGGCCCGGCATGGAGCGGTGATCCCCACTCGGTATGACCAGTACTCGACGCTGCGCACGATGGAGCTGATCCTCGGGCTCGATCCGCTCTCGCTCAACGACGCGATGGCCACCCCGATGTACGACGCGTTCGTCAGCGGCAAGCAGAGGCCCGACGACGCGCCGTATACCGTCCGGATGCCGGCCTACCCGCTGACGGCCAAGAACACGGCGACCTCTCCCGACGCCAAGCTTTCCGATGAGCTGCCCTGGAGTCACCTCGACAGCGTTCCCCAGGCGATCTCCGACCAGGTCCTCTGGGCGTCGGTGCACGGCGCCAAGGATCCCGCCCCGCCGGCCGGCCCCAACGCGTCGCCTGACGAAGTCGATCGCGCGGCGGTCGTGCGCCAGATGCTGCGGGTTGACCCCAACGTCTTCCACGTCGCCAGATCAACGGGCGCTCGTGCGGGCACCTCCGGTCGCGGGACCGCGAGCTGCCCGATCAGCTGGGCGTGTCGGCCCAATCCCCCAGGAGACGGCTGAAGCCCCGCTGCGGGCCGTCGACTAGAGGATGTCGACGCAGCCGTAGATGATCACCAGCGGGTTGGGCGCCGTCTGCCCGTGCGGTCTGCGGATCGTCGGCTGCCCGACGTAGGCCGGCGGCGAGCTGGCTTTGTAGCACCCGTTGGACTGAACGCTCACGTCGTAACTGACCGGGGTGTCGGTCAACGGCTGCTTGGATCCCGGCAGCACGATGTAGACGTTCATGATGCAGGTCCAGTCACCCGGTCCCCGCCCGCGATGCCCGCGGATGTTGCAGAGCGGAAGGATGCGGTAGTGGGCCCCGGCGGGGATCGAATGGCCGAGCAGCGTCTGCTGCAGGGCGGTCAGCCGGCGAAACGCCGGCTCCAGCCGCGCCGTGAGACGGGACGCGGTGACCCCGATCGGCCCCCACGAGGAGGCGACCGCGAGCAGCGCCACCAGCGCGGTGACCCCGACCGCGATCCGGACGGGCGCCGCCCAGCCCGTCCGTGCGGTGCTGCTGTCGGCGGTGAAGTCCCGGCGGGCGAGGATGATCCACGCTGCCCCCAGAGACCCGGCGATCCACAGCGCGCAGACGAGCAGCGAGACGAGCAGCGGGCCGAGGAACACCGGATCGGCGAACAGCCCGTGCCAGGCGTCAAACGCGGAGCCGATGAGCAGGAGGTGCACCCATATCCCTCTGCCGACCAGGTCGATGAGCTGGGTGATGAGCGCGACCGTCACCGGGCCGAGCACTCCGAAGATCCCGTTGCGGGTGGCGACGGAGAACAGGATCGCCAGGCTCGTGTAGGCCAGCAGCGGGGGCAGGCAGATCAGCCAGCTGAGGGCGACGAGACCGAGCAGGTGGCCGGCGGCCAGCTGCTGTCCGCCGAGGCCAACCAGGGGATGGGCGCCGACGAGCGCCAATCCGGCGCCGAGGCTGGCGATCGCCAGCAGCACGCCGAGGCCCAGGGCGGCGGTCATCGCCGCGATCGTCTTGCCGGCGAACATCTCCTCGAGCGTCCGAGAGCGGGTGAGGATCGTCTTCCAGGTCCCCTGTCGGTCCTCGCCGGCGAACAGGTCCCCCGCGACGACCCCGGCGACGATCGGGAACCCCCAACTGGCCGCGAAGCTCAGCACGACGAGTGACACCGCGAACCCCGAGGTGTGCACCAGGGAGCCGAACAGCGCGTCGCTCGGGGTGCCGCTCTGGGCCTTGAGCAGCACGGCGAACACGAGCGAGCCGAGGAGGCAGACGACGGTCAGCAGGCGCAGCGGCAGCTGCCCCATCAGCTTGCGGCGCTCGCTGCGAGCCGTTGAGCGGACCCCGCGCAGGGCCAGCGGAGAGGTCGACGGCGCGGCCGCCGCCGGGGTCGTCGCGCTCATCGGGAGACCACGATCTCGTCCCGAGCCCGCGCCTGGGCCTCAAGCCACGCCTGCGGGCCGGTCTCGCCGCCGCCGGCGGCGGTCATCGAGAAGAACATGCTCTCCAACGGGCTGATGAGCAGCTCCAGACGGCGCACCTCCAGGCCGGCGTGCACGAGTGCTGAGACGAGACCGTCAAGCGCGCCCCGGGCGACGCCCAGCCGCACGCCGTGCCCCCCGTCGTCACGGCTCACCGTCAGTCCTCGGCGACCCCGCAAGAGCTCCAGCGCCCGGGCATCGTCACTGGTGGACAGCAGAAAGACGGTGCCCGGCGCCTGGGTCTCGAGCTGATCCGCGCTCCCGTCCCACACGACCCGTCCGGCGCGGATGATCGTGTAACTGTCGCATAGCCCCTCCAGCTCGCCGATCAGATGGCTGGAGAGGATGACCGCGACCCCCTGGCTGGACAATTCTCGCAACAGCCCCGAGACCGCGCGCACTCCCGCCGGATCCAGCCCGCTGGTCGGCTCGTCGAGCAGCAGCAGCCGCGGCCGGCGCAGAAGCGCGGCCGCGATCCCGAGCCGCTGACGCATCCCGGTGGAGTAGCGGCCGACCCGGTCACCGGCTCGCCCGCCGAGGCCCACCCGCGCCAGCGCCCCATCGATGTCGGCCGAGACATCGTCGTCAAGCTCGGCCAGCAGCTCGAGATTCGCCCGCCCGCTCAGGTACGCATAGAACGCGGGCTCTTCGACGAACCCGGCGACTCCGGGCAACGGCCGACCGCGGGCGGGCCGCCGCGCCTGGCCCAAGAGCTCGACCGTTCCAGCGTCGATGCGCACGAGGCCGAACAGGGCCCGCAGCAGCGTCGTCTTGCCTGCGCCATTGAGTCCGAGCAGACCCCGGAGCTCTCCGGGCACCACCTCGAGGTCGATGTCGAGGAGCGCTGCCGCGTCTCCGTAGCGCTTGGTCAGTCCGCGGACGCGAGCTGCCGGCGCAGCGGTGATGGCCGACACGCACGCCAGCTTATTGTCATGACCACCCGCTCTCCCCCAGATCACCAAACAAACACATATTGGGCGACGCGGGCGGATGCCCGGCGATCGCCGGAACCGCACTGCAGTTCTCGGCAACGATGAGACCCGGCTCACCCACCGCCCGTGACGTGGTTGCCGAACGGCGCTCCGCCCCAGGGGTGATGGAACTGACCCCCGCACAGCCGAGGTAGGGTGCGTCACCCCCCCGCTGAGAAGGGCCCGGAGCTTCCCACCAGGCTGGCTGGGTCGGTGATCGAGGCGGGGTTGCTGTCCGCTGATGACCTTCCGCGCCTCCCCGTTCGCGCGGATGAGATGGACGTCGTCCCCACGCCAGCCAACCGACCGCTCCGCGTGGGTCGCGTGGGGCGGTCAGCTGTCGGCTGTCGGCCGGGTCAGTATCCGAGGAAGATCAGCGGGACACTCGACGTCCAGTAGCCGGTTTTGGGGCCGGAGACCTGCGTGTAGTTCGCCGGGATCTGGACCTGGGTGAGCGCGATGCTCGCGGCGGTCGTGGGCAGCCAGTCCAGGGTCGTCGTGGCGTTCCCGGCTGATCCGTCGACCTCCCTCACCGGCTGGCCGGTCTGCGAATTCACGTACAGCGTGATCGTGGTGTCCGCCGACTGGCTGCTGGTCGACGGCGAGGGGGGCGCGACCGAGAGCTCGATCGTCGACTGCCCGTCGACGGTGGCGGTCCCCTCCTGGGTGACCTGACCGTCGCCCAGGGCCTGAGCGATCTGCTCTTCGGTGCTCCTGATGCCCAGCTGCGTGCCGGACACTGAGGAGTTGACGAACTGCGAGACCGCGCTGTCAGAGGTGAAGTACGTGCTGGAGGACGGGTCCAGCGACGTGACCTGCGTCTGCAAGCTGCCATCGGTCGGCGTGGTGACGAGCGCGTTGGTCTGCAGATCGGTGCCATCTGCCGAGCTGTCCACGCTGCGCTGGTAGGCAACCCCGGACTGCGGGTCGATGTACATCCAGTCGACGTTCTTCGAGGCGGGGTGATCGGCGGTGCCGTTGTCCAGTGTCGCGGTCTGCTCGAGGACCTGACCCTCGCCGGCGACCGCGAGATGGGCCAGGTGGGTACGGGCGCGCCGCACGATATAGGCGGTGTCCTGCGCGTGGGGGCTCAGCCCCGGTGAGATCGACGAGGCGGACCCGCCCGGCCCCGCGCTGGCCGGGTGCGACGTTCCGGCGCCGCCCAGCGCGAGCACGGTCGCCGTGCCGGCAACCGCCAGCACCGGCACGCCGGTGATCACGGCACGACCGGCGGACCGGCGCCGCACCGCGCGGCGGGCCTCGAAGGCCAGCCCGTCTGGAACGTCGATGCACTCGGCACGCTCACGCATGCCCTCCTGCAGCTCGTGAAGCAGATCGCTGTCGTTCATCATGCTCATTTCTCCGTGATTGAAGTGACCATCTCGGCGTCGAGAACCTCACGCAACCGCCCGAGAGCGCGGTTGACGCGGCTCTTGACCGTGCCGATCGGGATATCGAGGGTGGAGGCGGTCTCGGCCTCCGAAAGCTGGATGCCGTAGCGCAGTACGACGACCACACGCTGGGCGTGGGGCAGCGCATCCAACGCCGCCATCAGCGCGTCGCGCTGCGGCACGCGGTCCTGCGGGTCGTTGGACTCACCGCCGACCGGCAGGTCCGCCATCTCACGATGCAGGCGGTCTGAGCGCCGATCGCGCCGCCAGTCCTCCCGCGTCGCGTTGACGACCGACCGGCGGGCGTAGGCGAGCGGATCACTGATCCGCGGCCACCGCTCGTAGACGCGGATGAGCGCCTCCTGAACGGCATCCTGAGCCTGCTCATGATCGCCGCAGACGACGAACGCGAGCTTCACGAGGCCCGCCCCGTGAGCCGCGGCGAACTCCTCGAACTGCGACCGGCTGCGTCGTGTCAGCCTCATCGGCCGACCCCGCGACTGCGTATCGAAGTCATGGGCGCTCCGTCTACTCGGGTCCGGAGCCGCCGGGAGCGACTCCACTTGCACCCTTCCAGACGGTTGGCCAGCCCGAAAGGTTCCATCTCCGGCCCAACGCGTCATGCAAAATGACTCATGCCGATGGACTGAAGACGAGCGAGGACCGCGACGGGCTCTCCGATCAGCGTGGCGCCTTGTCACTGACTCCCGGCAGATCGGCGAATCCGCGGGGGTCCGTGGTGATCACCGTTCGGTCGGTGGCCCGCGCCGTCGCGGTCGCTCGGTGGGGATGTCCCAGGGGCAGGCAACGAGACGATGAATGTCGCCCCTCCCCCACAGGTTGTCGATCACCTGGCGCAGCTGGGCTCAGTCGCCGAGCCCCTCACGAAGGTGCGCGAGACGCAACGGCTTCCGTGCCGCGTTGCGGGGAGTGGCAGCGCCGGCCTCGCGCGACCGATGAGAACGCGACCGCCCCGGACCCTCAGGAGGGCCCGGGGCGCTGCGTGTCCCCATGCGGTTCGGACAGCTCACGGCATGACGTGAGCCGGTGTGCCTCACGCCAGGGCGAGAGCCTCGTTGGTCGTCGCCAGGGAGGGCGCGTCTCTGTTGGAGGGCGTCACCGTCTGGTCGACGATCTCCTGGTAGTTCTGCTTGATGTACTCCGCGGCCCGCGTGGAGAGAGCGCCGATGGTGCTCGTCGGATTGACAGCTCCACCCGTCGTCAGGCAGGAACCGTCGGCGATGAACAGGTTGGGCAGCTCCCAGGTCTGGTTGTACATGTTGACGACCGAGTCCTCGGGGCTGTTGCCCATCCGCGCGGTACCCATGAGATGCCACGCCGGCGGTGGCGAGAGGACCCCGGTGTTGTTGGTCTCCGTCGCGCCGAGGGCATCGGCCACGTCGTTGATCCGCTTGATGCCGAAGTCCACCAGCCGTCGGTCGTTCTCGGTCGGGTTGAACTCGATGTGCGCGGCCGGCAGCCCGTCGGAGTCCTTGGCCGCGGGGTCCAGGGTGACCGCGTTCTCCCTCACCGGAAGGTCCTCGCCGAACATGAACACCAGCAGGTGGTGCGCGAAGTGCGAGTCGAAGAAGTCGCGATGCCCCTCACCCCAGGGAGCGATGTTCGCGGTGTGGGTGCCCATCGCCGTGTACGCCGAGCCGAAGCTTCGCCCGACCTGCATCGCCATGCCGTTGACGAATCCGCGACTCGGATCGGAGTGGTAGAACTCGTGTGAGTACAGGGGCGCTCCGAACGCGCCCTTGTAACCCTGGATCGGGTCGTCAAACCAGCAGTCGACGAACGCGAACGAGTGGTGCATGAGGTGTGTGCCGACGAGACCGTTGGCGTTGCACAGGCCGTCCGGATGGCCGTTCTGCGCGGACATCAGCAGCAGCCGCGGCGTGCCGATGCCGCTCGCGGCGAGGATCACGATCTTCGCCGAGATGAAGTGATGCTCGCCGGTGATCCGGTCGATGTACTCGGCGCCCGTCGCCTTCCCGTCCTTCGCCTCGATACGGGCCACCCGCGCGTTGACCCGCAGATCCAGGCCGTTGGCGAGAGCCTTGGGAAGCAGGCTGACGTCCATGCCGGCCAGCGATCCGCGTGGACAGCCCTGCAGGCAGTTGCCGCACTCGTTGCAGGGGAGTCGCCCGTCCTTGTCCTCGGTGATGATCCCGTTGTCAGACGGCCACCAGTGCCAGCCGAGATGGTCCAGGCCCTTGGCGAACTTGAGGCCGAGCTTGCCGGGGTTGATCGGCTTCTGGCGCGGGGCATTGGGGCGGGGCGGGTATGCCGGGTCCCCGTGCACGCCCGAGATCCCGACCTCCGCGTCGTTGATGTCGTACCAGGGCGCGAGGTCCTCGTAGGTGATGGGCCAATCGATGTTGCCCGCCAGGCCGTGCTCGGTGCCCTTGCGAAAATCGATCGGCTTGTAGCGCGGCCAGTGCGCGGCATAGTGGATCGTCGAGCCGCCGACGGCGTTGATCAGATAGGGGGTCGTGATTCCGGTGATCGGGTAGTCCTCGGGACCCTGGCGGACGTTGGGGTCATAAGACCAGCCACGATTGCGTTCCATGTCGAACTCATCGTGGTAGTGGTCATACATCGTCGGGTGGATCCAGTCACCCTGCTCGAGCATCGTGCACTTCATCCCGGCCGCGCAGAGCCGGTTGGCAAACGCCGCTCCGCTCATCCCGGAGCCGATGATCAGGACGTCGGTGCTGTCAGCACCCGATCCATTGTCCCCATTCGTGTGGAAGGTCATGACTGCACTCCGTATTCGGCTTTGATGTCATCAGGGATGTCGATTCGGACGATGTCCTCGGTTGCCACGTACCCTCCGTTGGGGTTCTCCCAGGCGCCTTCGGGCCAGGGCTCGACCTTGCCGACGTAGCCGTAGGGCTGAGGTGGCCCGTGGTAGTCGTGGGCCGCGGGCAGGTTCTGACGGATCGCCTCGGTCACGACCGGGCTTGCGTAGTAGCCGTAGTAGACGAGCGCCCGCAGCTGGGTGAAGAACCCCCCGCCCTCCGCGTCCTCGCTCTCGAGCGCGGTCAGCTTCTCGGCGCGCTCACCCGCCGAGCCGTCGATGAAGGCCTGACCGAGATCGTCCAACTGCGCCTTGAAGTCGGTCTCGGCGGCGAGCGGGAAGAACTTCAGCTCGCGGTCGGCGGGCGTGACGTAGCGCGCGCAGAAGTCGACGACATCGACCTCGCTTGGCGCCGGAAACCCGTTGCCCGGGGGGATCATCGTGTCCGCGGCGGCATTGAGCACCGCCACCTGTCGATCGTTGAACTCGGCTCCCGGCAGATACCCGCCCAGACGAGCCCTCTCGTTGCGCCAGGTCAGACGCGGATCGGGATCGGTCTGTCTGGCCCCGAACGGCTCCGGGGCGGTTTCGGTGTCATTGGCACTCACGTTTCTTCTCCTCCTTGCGCTTGCTCAGAGCGGGGCGCTCGCCCAGTCGGCGCTGTCACGCGGGGACGGGTCGAGGTTGACGCTGACGTGCTTGACCTGCGTGTAGCTGGCGATCGTCTCCAGCCCCTCCTCGCGGCCGGTGCCGCTCTGCTTGTAGCCACCGTGCGGACTCATCGGCAGCTCCCCGAACCAGTCGTTGATCATCACGCCACCGGTCTGCAAGCGGCGGGCCATGTTCAACGCCCGGGTGATGTCCTGGGTCCACACGACCGCGTAGAGACCGAAGTCGGAGTCGTTGCACTGCGCGAGCAGTTCGTCCTCGTCTGACCACGGGATCACTGAGACGACGGGGCCGAAGATCTCCTCGCGGGCGATGCGGTCGGTGTTGGAGACGTCGGTGAACACCGTCGGCTCGAGGAAGTAGCCGCCCTCGTCCGCCCCATCCGGCCGGCCGCCGCCGTAGTGCAGCGTCGCCTCGAGCTTGCCGATCTCGATGTACTCCTGGACGCGCTCGAGCTGTTCCTTGGAGACGAGTGGACCCATCTGGGTGCCCTCGTCGTAGATGTCACCGATCTTCGCGGAGTCCAGGCGCGCGACGAGCTTCTCCAGGAACGCGTCCTGGATGTCGCGGTGCACGAACAGCCGCGTCCCGGCCACGCACACCTGACCGGCATGGGAGCAGAAGCCCTGGACCGCCCCCTCCACCGCGTCGTCGAGGCGGGCGTCGGGGAACACGATCGTCGGACTCTTGCCGCCGAGCTCGAGATTGACCTGAGCGACGTGTTCGGCGCCGAGCTTGGCGACCTCTTTGCCGGTTTCGACCGATCCGGTGAACGTGATTCCCATCACGTCGCGATGCGCGGCAAGGGCGGCGCCGGCCTCGGGGCCCAATCCGGTGACGACGTTGAACACGCCGTCGGGAAAGCCGGCCTCCTGGACGAGCTCGGCGTACCTGATCGCCGACAGCGAGGTCTGCTCGGCGGGCTTGACGACACACGTGTTACCGAGGGCGAGCGCCGGAGCGGTGGAGCGCACGAGGATCAGCAGCGGGTAGTTCCAGGGCACGATATGGGCGGTGACCCCGAGCGGCTCCAACAGGGTGAAGTCGAGCTTGTTGCCCGGAACCTCGATCGTGCGCCCACCGACCTTGTCGGCCAGCCCGGCGAAGTACTCCAGCCAGATCGGGATCGCGCCCATGAGCTCCCGGGCCTTGGAGAGATAGTGCCCGGAGTCCATCGCCTCCAGGTGCGCCAACTCGTCGGCGTTCTCGGTCACCAGGCCGGCGAGGCCACGCAACAGCGCCGCCCGCGCGATCGCGTCGGTGAACTGCCACTCGACCGCCACCGCCTTGGCCGCGGCGACGGCGCGATCGACGTCGGCGGCGTCGCCGCGCGGGATGGCGGCGATCTCGCGCCCGGTGCTCGGGTCGAGGGCCGGGAAGCTCGCGCCGCTGGCGGCGGCACACCACCGGCCGCCGATGAGCATCTGGACATGGTCGACGGTGCGGGCATTGGTGTCGACGGTGAGCAACTGCGACATCTGGACTCTCTCCTCTGGTCTGGACGATCGCGCCAACGGAAGCCTCAGGACCGGCCGGTCGAAGGGATCGCCGCAGCGTCTCGTCGACCGATGAGTCCTCTCCCGAGGGCCTGATGATTCCCTCCCACGCCAGTGACGTCAAGTTCCGTGGACGGTGTCGCAGTATGTGAAAAGCAGTCTCTCCGCGACGCGTTCGTCGCGATGCGAATCACCGTCATCCGCGGGCCTGCGTGCTTGAATTGTCGATCGTTGACGGCACTCACACCCACCGAGACGACGCGTGCGCGCCTGCTGGTCCAAGCGGCGCGGCTGTTCCGCAATCACGGATACGCGGGCACCAGCACGCGAGCACTGTCGGACTCGCTCGGACTCACCAAGGCCGCGCTCTATCACCACGTCGACAGCAAGGACGCGCTGCTGCTCGAGCTGTGCGTCGAGAGCCTCACGCGCATCGACGCAGCGGTCACGGTGGCCCTGGAGGGGCTCACGGACTCGATGGCCCGCCTGCAGGCCGCGGTCATCGCCCACGTGGCCTCGGCGCTCGAGAACGCCGACATGCACGCCACGATGCTGATCGAGATGCGGGCGCTCTCGCCGGAGAGCCATGCGGTGGTCCGCCGTGCGCGCGCCGAATACGAGACGCGGATCCGGCGACTCGTCGAGGCCGCCCAGGAGGACCGGCGACTGCGCGCCTCCCTCGACGCCAAATGGATGACCCTGTCGCTGCTCAACACCCTCAACTGGTCGATCTTCTGGTACCACCCCGATGGCGATCTGGCACCCGAGCAGATCGGCCGCGTGCTGCTCGACGTCTACCTCAACGGCGTCGCCGAGGGGCCGCAGTCCCCGGTCCGCGGGCAGGAGACGCACCTGCCCATCGCCGGCGCGAGCCAGCTGGACCGCGTCGAGGCCAAGCTCGACGCTCTCCTCGCGGCCCGTCCGCCACTGCACTCCGCGTCCTGAGGCGCCGTCATGGCGAGCGCCGGGCGGTGGCGGCTTGACGGCATCCGCCGTTTTGCTACCGTGGTGAGCGCTCGTTAGGTACCGGGCGAACGCTCGGTCAGGTGAGGTTGCCCGGGCGATAGGAGGGAGAGCATGAGCCGAGGCGCAGCATCAGATCCGGCCGCAGGCGTGGTCGATCAGCAGGAGGGCGACGCGCTGCTGCTGGCTACCGATCGCCTCGAGGGCTACCTCGATCGCGAGGGGCTCGGATCCGGCCCGGTCACCGCGACACGGCTCATCGGTGGTCATTCCAACGTGACCTACCTCGTGAAGCGCGGCGACGCCCGCGTGGCGCTGCGACGCCCGCCGCTGCCTCCGCTTCCACCGTCGGCCCATGACGTGCTGCGCGAGGCGCGCGTGCTGCGAGGTCTGGCGGGCACGCAGATCCCGGTGCCGCGGATCATTGCCGTGTGCGAGGACCTGTCGGTGCTGCAGGCGCCGTTCTACCTCATGGAGTACCTGGACGGGGTGGTGCTCGGCACGCGCACCCCCGAGGCCCTGGCCACCCCGTCGCGGCGCGCGGAGATCGCGCACCAGGCAATCGTCGCCCTGGCGGCGCTGCACGCGATCGACTGGCCCGCGCGGCGCGAGCTGGCGCATCTGGGCAAGCCGGACGGCTATCTCGAGCGACAGCTGCGCCGCTTCGAGGATCTGTGGGAGCGCGCGCGCATGCGCGAGCTGCCGGAGCTGGAGGCGACCACGCGGTGGCTGCGGGATCACCTCCCGCCACCCGCACCGTCGACGGTTGTGCACGGTGACTTCCGCATCGGCAATCTGATCTTCGGCGCCGAGCCTCCGGTTCGCCTGCTCGGCGTCCTGGACTGGGAGATGGCCACCGTCGGGGATCCGCTCGCAGACCTCGGCTACCTCACCGCGCACTGGGCGGCTCGGGACGCGGCGCCGACCGTGATGAGCGAGATCCAGGCGGTCACCCGCGAGCCGGGGTTCCCCGACCGTGACGAGCTGGCGGCGCGTTACGCCGAGCTGACCGAACGCTCGATCGAGCACCTTCGCTGGTACGAGGTGCTCGCGCTGTGGAAGGCCGCGATCTTTCTTGAGCAGAGCTATCAGCGCTTCCAGGCCGGCAACGAGCGCGACCCGTGGTTCGCCCAGATGGCCGCCGGCGTCCCTGAACTGGCCACCGAGGCCTGCCGCCGGGCCGGCATCGGAGCGTGAGGCGCGTCCATGTCGAGCGTCACCCGGGATCGCGGACTGAGCACCGCCCGAGCGGTCCTGTGCGTGCTCTCCTACATCGCAGAGAATCCCCGCGGCGTCTCGGCGCAGGAGATTGCGCGCTACCTGGATAAGAGCCGCTCCACCGCCTACCACCTCCTGGCCAGCCTCGAGGCCGAGGGGTTCATCGCCCGGGTCGGGCGTGCCGGGCGCTACCGGCTGATCGTCGACAAGCCCGGGGCGCCTGCGCCCGCGCCCGAGGAGCCCGCCCCCCTGATGCCCGATGCGGAGCGTCTTCTGGAGGACGGGATGCGCGAGGTGTTCAAACGCACGGGACGCCGCACGTGCATCGGCATGTTCTCGGTCGACGGGGTTGCCCTCGTGCGGGACATCGGGCGTCAGGGCCTGCCCCGGATGGGCAACCTCGAGAAGCCGCTCATCCGCCACACCGCGCATGCACTGTCGATCGGCAAGCTGCTGCTCGCAGGGCTGGACGCGGCGAGCCTTGAGCACTGGGTGGAGCGGCACGGGCTGCGATCCTTCACCCCGCGCACCATCGCCGACCCGGGCAGGCTGCGCGACGAGCTGGCCCTCGTGCGCGAACGCGGCGTGGCCACCGACCGCTGCGAGTACGACGTCGGCTTCGGTTCGCTCGCGGCGCCGGTCTGCAACCCGGACGGGCGACCGGTCGCCGCGCTCGGCGTGAGCATGACCCGCGCCCAGTTCGCGACTGAACGTGAGCATGTCGAGCGGGCGCTCCTGACCGTGACGCGCGAGCTCGGCGCCGGCGGCCGGCGGCCGGCCGTGCGCCGGCCTAGTTGCCGACCTCCACCCCGGCCGCCTCGCAATCCCAGGTCTCGTCGGTGATCCCGCGATCGCGCAGTTCCTTCTTGCGGACCTTTCGAGTCGGGGTCCGCGGAATCTCCTCGAGGAACTCGATGAAACGCGGAACGGCGAACATGGGCATCCGCTCGGCGCAGAAGTCGTGGAGCTCCTGCGGGGCGACGTCCTCGCCGTCATTGAGGATGACGCAGATCTTCACCTCGTCCTCGGATCCCTCGCCGAGATCCGACGGGACCGCGAACGCGACGGCTTCGCTCACCGCCGGGTGCTCCTGGACGTTGGACTCGATCGTGTAGGAGGAGATGTTCTCTCCACGCCGCCGGATCATGTCCTTCGCGCGATCGGCGAAGATCAGGTGCCCGTCCTCGTCCAGCATGGCGACGTCATCGGTGTGGAACCACAGTTCCCGCCAGCTCTCGAGCGTCTTCTCCGGCAGGTTGTGATAGCCCTGCATGAGGATTCCGCTCGACTTCGGGCGCACCACGATCGCGCCCGGCTCGCCCGCCGGCCGCGGCTCGCCCGTCTCCGGATCCTCGATCCGCACCTCGAACCACTCATCGATCGGCTTGCCGGCCGCTCCAGGCTTGAGCTCGTCGTCCATGTGACGGTAGGTCACGACACCGATCTCGGTCATCCCGTAGCCCTCAAGGCAGGTGACGCCGAAGCGCTCCTCGAAGTCCTCGACGATGTCCTTCGGCGCCGGCTGCACCAGAATCCGGCGCAGCGGATTGTCGGCGTCGTCGTCGTGGCGCTCCTGGCCGTGGATGAACTGGAGGATGACTCCAATCGTGTTCGTGATCGTCGCGCCGCAGTCGCGAATCTGCGACAGCCACCGGGACGCGCTGAACTTGGGCCAGAGGCTCACCCGACCGCCGCACAGCATGATCGGCAGAACCTGCATGAACTGGGCGTTGCCATGGAACAACGGGTTACACACGTACGCGACATCCTCGTCGGTCAGCTGCGCTGAGTCGATCACCGCCTGAGCGAAGATCCCACTCAGCCCGTAGGGCACGATCACGCCCTTCGACGGGCCGGTGGTCCCGGACGTGTAGAGGATTCCCATCACGTCGTTGAAGTGGGTCTCCTCCGGCTCGTCGATCGGCTCCGCCTCGACGAGCTCGCTCCAGGCGTGGACATCGAGACCCTCGGTGCGGGCACCGCCATCCGCGCCATCGCCGACCACGACGATCGTCTTCAGCTGCTCGAGATCATCACTGATCCTCTCGAATCGTTCGAGGAACTCCGCGTCCACGATCGCGATCTCGGCGCCGCAGTCGTTGACCTCGTGCGCCAACCAGGAGGTCTCGTAGGCGGTGTTGACCGGAACCTCGACCGCTGCGAGCAGCGTCACGCCGAACCACGACAGGACGATCTCCAGCCGGTTGGGCAACATGATGAGCACCTTGTCGCCCGGCTGCACGCCGAGGGAGCGCAGGCCTCCCGCGACCCGTCGGCAGCGCTCGTGGAGCTCGCCGTAGGACAGTGGCTCATCGGTCTGCCACTGAAGCGCCGGCGCGTCTGGCCGTTCGCGAGCCTGCCGGCTGAGCATCTGTCCGATCGTCCAGCCGTCCTTCACCTCGTTTGTCAGCTTGGTATACGAGCGCACCCGTCTCTCCCTCGATTGCCGCTACCCAACCGGCGCGGTTGATTCGCGCCGTTCGATCTCCTTCTCGTCCCAAGGCGTGAGCGCCTGGAAGTCAGGCACGAAGCCCAGGCCCTTGCCGGCGTCCGGCGACGGGGCGTCCCGCGTCACGACGACATCGACCAGCGCCGGGGCGGCCGCAACCGCCCGCTCCAGGGCGCCGGCCAGCTCGCCGGGCTCGGTGACTCGCTCGCCATGCGCGCCCAGACCGCGCGCCATCGCCGCGTAGTCGCAGTCACCGAGCTCGGTCCCCGCCACCAGGCCGTAGTTCTCCAGCTGGTCATAGCGCTCGATGTTCCAGGCGCGGTTGTTGGCGACCAGGACGACGATCTTCGCGCCATGACGCACCGCGCTGTCGATCTCCATGGCGTTGATCCCGAACGCACCGTCGCCGGTCGCCACGATCACGGGACGCTCGGGATGGGCGAGCGCGGCTGCGATACCGAACGGCACGCCGACTCCAAGGCACCCGAACGCCCCGGCGTCCAGATAGCGCCAGCCACGCATCGCCAGCCGTGCGAAGCTCAGGAAGTCACCCCCGTCGGCGATCATCACCGCGTCCTCGAGACCGGCCCGCGCGATCGCATCGAAGATCCGGTTGGGGTGCATCAACCCGTCGTCGCCGGCGGGGCTCTCGGTGAGCCCCTCCCGGTATTCCGCCGCCTTGCGCAGATGCTCGGTGTGCAGCTCCCGCAGCCACGCACGCTGGGCCGACCCGTTGGAGCCCTGGCGGTCGAGCGCCTGCACGAGGGCGTCGAGCGCGGCCCCTGGATCGGCGAGCAGCTCAGCCTCGCCGCGACGGTTGTCGATCAACTCCGAGGCCGTATCGGCGATCCGCACGAACCGCGCCTCGGGATAGACGGCCGGTGAGCCGAACCCGAGCTGGAAGTCCAGCTGGCGGCCGACGGTGATCACCAGGTCGGTCTCGCGCATCACGCGCGAACGCATGGATCCCACGACCGATGGGTGGTCGTCGGGAACGAGACCGCGGCTCTCCTGGGTATCCAGGTAGGCGGCGCCCGAGGCGTCGAGGAAGCGCATCAGCTCGGTGCCACCGGCCACGCGCGCACCGCGACCGGAAATCACGACGGGACGTTCGGCCCCGCCCACGAGCGCCGCCGCCGCGGTCACCTCGTCGGGCTCGGGCCGCGGCCGCCGGCGAGGCTTGGGACGCAGATGCTCCTCGGTGATGAGGGCCGCCGGGACCTCCTGGCGCAGGACGTCGGTCGGGATCTCGATGTACACCGGACCGGGCTCGCCGCGGTCGCCCTCGGCGCGCGCCCACGCCTCATCGAGTTCGCGCAGGACCTGATCGGCGACGCCGAGCGTGCGCGCGCCGCGCGTGATCGGTCTCAGGATCTCGACGTGCGGGATGCCCTGCAGCGGGCCCATATTCGCCTGAGGACGCGGCGGGCACCCCCCGATCACGATCAGCGGGATCCGCGACACCGAGGCGTTGGCGACCGCGGTGACCGCGTTGGTCACCCCGGGCCCGGCGGTCACCATCGCCACGCCCATCTCCCCGGTCAACTCGCGATGGGCATGGGCCATGTGCACCGCGGCGCCCTCGTCTCGCACGTCGACGATCCGCACGCCGCCTCGTGCCAGCTGATCCCAGATCGGCTGGATATGGCCACCCTGGAGCCCGAACACGCGGTCGATCCCGCGACCTCTCAGGAACCGCGCGACGATGTTCGCCACCGGCTCGAAACCTTCTGAGCCCATCTCACCCTCCCAGCCGTCGCGTCTGCGGTTGCACCGCCTACTCGAGCATGAGTGTAACCCAACCGTCCCCGCGTCAACCACAACACATCAAGCCTAATCGTCGGCGCGTTGCACATTCTGCGACGGGTCGACACATTCTTGACGGCGGGGGCGCCGGCGCAGATGATCAGTTGCTGAGAGGACGGTCCGGAGACGGACCTGAGAGGTATTCCATGACCGGTCGCGGCAAGTGACACGGAGACGTCTTCGTGCACCCTGACCTTTGCGACAGTGTCATGGTCACACGGTGCCGAGCTGCGGGAGAGAGGTGGACGCCATGAAATCGAAGACGGTTCCCTGGTACTGGTTTGGACTGGCCAACCTGGTCGTGGTATGCGGCTTGGCGCTCGGTTTCTGGTTCCTGCTCGTCGATCCGAAGACAAGCGTCGTCTTCACCTACCCCGAGCCGTTCGACGAGATGCTCTTCTGGGCCATCCTCATGGTGGTGTTCTTCGGCTTCAACCTCGAGTTCCACTGGTTCGACCGGCTGCGCCAACCGCTCAAGGGCCTCACGCTCATCGGCGTCACCGTCGGGCTGGCGATCGGCATCTCCTATCTGTTCGAGGGCTGGGGCCACTTCGACCCGGCGTTCTCCAGTGGGGTGAAGATGGGCAACGGCTTCTTTCTCGCCGCGCTGTTCGTGCTGTTCGGGTTCTTCACCTACCTGACGGTCGTGATCAACTGGGATCACTGGCCGTGGCGCCACAAGGGTCTCGCGCAGCCGTGGGTGGGCATTGCCGAGATCGGCGCGGTCACCGGCCCGACCGTCGTCCTCTACGCACTGTTCGCGCTGCCGAACCTCGAGACCTGGGCGAAGCCGGGTCACGTGCTGCTCAACATCCCGACGACGATCGGCGTCGTGTACTCCATCATCATCGTCGCGGTCGTCACCGGCCTGCTCATCGAAAACTGGCCGTGGCGGTTGGCCGGGGCGGGAGGCGGGCAGGCGCTCGCCTCGCTCGTCGGCAACATCGTCGTCGGCATCGGCTTGTACTTCGTCCTTCGGTTGCTCGTCGAGGCGATCCTCGGCAGCCACACCAAGGCGCTGCTCGGCGTCAACTTCAACGAATATCCCGCGCAGATCGGCGTCTGCTGGGTGTTCTGGATGATCATCTGGGCCAACGTGTTCGACAACCGCCCGACCGGCTTCAGCCAGGCGGTGAACTACCTCGTGCGCGTCGTGTTGACGCTCGCGCTCGGGATCGGAACCTTCGCTCTGTACTCCTACGTGCTCGCCCCACACATCCTCGGCGAGCCGGTCGTCGTCGGCTCGATATACGGCAGCCCGCTGGGCTGGATGGACTGGCTGGTCCTGTGGATTCTCTTCTACGTCGTCTACCTGGAGTCCTATGGGCTCCCGGGCCTGCGCGACCCCCAGGCCATCGAGCCCGAGGTGGCGGTCGAGCCCGCAGCCGAGGAGGCACCCGAGGCGCAGAGCTCGGAAGCCGCGCTGCGCTAGCGCACCCCGATAGCCTCGAACGGGTGCCGGCGAAGGCGAGATCGGTGGAGGTCGCAGGGGTGAGGCTGCACGTGCGCGAGTCCGGCGAGGGGCGGCCGTTGCTGTTGATCAATGGCATCGGCGCCCACCTGGAGATGTGGGCCAGCCTCGAGCGGGCGGTGCCCGGCAGCCGGGTGATCGCGTTCGACGCGCCCGGCACCGGCCGCTCCTCCAGTCCGCTGTTCCCGCTTGGCCTTGATTCCCTCGCCCTGCTTGCCGAGGCCCTGCTGGACCGCCTCGGTTACGCCGAGGTCGATGTCCTGGGGTACTCGTTCGGCGGCCTCGTCGCGCAGTTCCTCGCCCGTCGAGCCCCTGGACGCATCCGGCGCCTGGTGCTCGCCGGGACGACCCCCGGTTGGGGCGGGGTCCCAGGGTCACCGTGGACGCTCGCGCAGATGTCGACGCCACTGCGTTACTACTGGCGCCCCTATTACGAGAGGGTCATCGGCACCTTGATGGGGGGTCGTGCGCGCGATGATCCGGGCTTCGTGCGTCGTCACGGCGACGCCCGACTGCGCCACCCTCCGACCCCGTATGGATATTGCGCACAGCTGGCGGCGCTCGCCGGGAGCCCGGGCAGCTTGAAGTGGCTGAGCGCCGTAACACCCGAGACGCTGGTCATCAGCGGAGACGACGATCCGGTGATGCCGCTTCCCAACTCATACCTGCTCGGGCGTTATATGCCCAACGCCCGGCTGGTGATCGTCCCCGGCGAGGGGCACCTGCTGCTCATGGACCACGACAGTGCGGCGTTGCCGTTCATCGGCGATTTCATCAGCGCCTCCACGGTCGCCTCCTCGACGGCCTGGCGTGACGGAATCGATGTCGATGACGAGATGCTCGAGCGGGTCCTGGCCGCGCACCCGCCCGGGTGGGACAACCCGGCGGCGCTGCTCAGCGCGTGGGTGCGGAGCTTCTCACGGCCACCCCGCGTCACCGCCGTCTAGTGATCGTCGCTGCGAGCATGGATCCATTCGGCGATTCGCGGCTGCGCATGCCGTGCGGCGCTCCCCGCCACCAACCCGACGTGACCCGAGTCCAGCTCGAGCTCGTCGCCGTCACCGGCCCCCACCAGTCCGCTCAGCGGGCGCGCCGCATCGGGCGGCACGAGCTGATCGTCGCGACAGAAGACGTTGAGGAAGGCCGCTTTTATGTCGGCCAGGCGGATGTCGCGACCACCCAGGGGCATGACGCCCGAGGCGAGCGCGTCGTCTCGAATCAGCGTCTGCACGACCTGCGCGAAGGCCGCCCCCGGGAACGGTATCTGGTCACGCGCCCAGCGATTCATCGCGCTGAAGCCACCCAGCCAGCGCGAGTCCCAGCCCCGCTCCCAGACGTTGACCGACTGCACGATGTCGTCGGTGGGCTTGAGCAGCCAGAACCCTGCGTCGATGACTTCGGCCGGGACCAGGCCCGTCGCGTCGATGACATCATCGGGATCCAGGCGCCCTTCGAGGAACATGTTGCTCATGAAGCCCATCGGCGCAAAGGTGCACGGCGTCGTCAGGGTCACGAGGTTGCGCACCGGGGGCTCGGTCCCGGCGGCGGCGTACAGCAGCGCGAGGACTCCGCCCATGCAGTACCCCATGAGCGTCACGTCGTCGGCGCCGGCCAGCACACATGCCGCCGCCAGCGCTCCCGGCAGGTAGTCCTCGACGTAGTTCTCGAGCGTGTTCTCGGCGTCGGCGGGCCGGGCGAGGTCCCAGTCGAGCAGGAACACATCAAACCCCTCGTCGAGCAGGAAGCCGATCAGGCTGGTGCCGGGCAGCAGGTCAAGCACGTAGCTCTTGCTGATGAGGCTGTGGACGATCACGATCGGGGGTCCCACGCGCTCCCCCGACGCCTGATAGCGCCACAGCCGTGCGGTGTCGCGCCTCCAGGCCAGCTCCCGCGCGGAGCGACCGACCGGCGTGCGCTGCAGCCCGGCGTGGTGGACGAGCGAATTGCGGACCCTCAGCAGGTGGCGCTCAAGCGGGGCGGGAGCCATCAGCTGCCGTCGCGCTGTCGGGCGCGACCCCCACTGGCTGATCTCGCGCGCGGGCGCGCGGGGGCGCGGGTGCCGGGTCCCGTGCGTCCGCGCTCGAGCTCACGGCGCAGCGCGCGCAGCTCGCGCTCGACGCGGGCGACCTCGTTGGAGAGTCGCTCCACGTCGCCGCGCGTGGCGAGCGAGAGCGCACCCAGCCACATCTCCAGGCCGTGGCGCAGCTCCCGGTCGAGCCGCCGTTGCACGCGCCAGCTGAGCGCGAGCCCGTCCATGAAGCGGTTGGTCTGCACCCGTGACTCTGCGGCCCGGGTGAGCGGTCCCTCGACGGCATCAAATACCGTCCGCCAGATTGGAGTCGTGCTGTCCTTTGCCATGTGGGTGTTCATACCCGCTTTCACCCCGTGCCACCGGTGCACAGGTTACGTTGGCCACGATCAGGGAGAAGGGTAACGTGACCGTACCGGATCGACTGGATCCACTGGCGGCTTTTCGACTCGATGGAAAGGTGGCAGTGGTCACCGGCGCAAGCTCCGGACTCGGCGCCCGTTTTGCGAGAGTCCTGGACGGCGCGGGGGCCAGCGTGGTGGCGCTGGCCCGGCGCGCCGAGCGACTCGAGGAGCTGTGCGGGGGTCTGCGCGACGCCCTGCCCGTGCCGTGCGACCTTCGCTGCGAGGACGAGGTCGCGGCGGCGATGCGCACGGTCGAGCATCACTTCGGGCGGGTCGACGTGCTCGTCAACAACGCGGGCACAATCGACTCCGGCCCGGCGCTCGAGGAATCTCTTGAGCGGTTCTCCGACGTGATCGCCACCAACCTCACCGCTCAGTTCGCCGTCGCGCAGTCCGTCGCACAGGCGATGGTCGACCATGGGGACGGGGGCGTGATCGTCAACGTCGCCTCGATCCTCGGTCTGCGCGGATGCGGGCAGATTCCCCAGGCCGGTTATGCGGCGTCCAAGGGCGGGCTCGTCAACCTCACCCGCGAGCTCGCGGCCCAGTGGGCGCAACACGACATCCGCGTCAACTGCCTGGCTCCCGGCTGGTTTGAGACGGAGATGACCGCGGAGATGTTCGCCTCCGAGAGCGGCGAGAAGTGGGTCGCGCGGCGTGCGCCGCTCGGCCGCCGTGGGCGGGAGGGCGAGCTCGACGGCGCCGTGCTGTACCTGGTGAGCTCCGCGTCCTCCTATGTGACCGGACAGGTACTGGCAGTCGACGGCGGCTGGACGAGCGTGTAGCCGTGCGCAACCCAACCGACGTACGAGGAGGACTCCTTGGAGATCACGCCGTCACGACTTGAGCTCAGTCCGCTCAATTTCCTCGACCGGTGCGCGCAGTCGCTGAGCACGCGCCCCGCCGTGGTGCACGGCGAGCGGCGGTTGACCTACGGCGAGCTCGGCGAGCGCGCCCACCGGCTGGCGAGCGCGCTGCTGGCCGCCGGGCTCCAGCGCCACGATCGCGTCGCGATCCTCGCGCCCAACTCGCCGGCCCTGCTCGAGGCTCACTACGGCGTTCCTCTCGCCGGCGGGGTCCTCGTCGCGCTCAACACGCGCTTGAGCCCGCGTGAGATCGAGTACATCGTGCGCGACTGCGGCGCGCGCACGGTTCTGCTCGACCGACGCCTGGCGCAACTGGTCGAGCCGATCGACACCGACGGGATCGAGATCGTCGCGATCCACGACACCGGAGCGCCGGATGATCCCTACGAGCAGCTGCTCCTGCGCGGCTCGCCCGAGCGACCCGAGACCCAGCTCGCCGATGAGAACGAGCCGATCTCGATCAACTACACGTCAGGTACGACCGGGCGACCCAAGGGCGCGGTCTACACCCACCGCGGCGCGTACCTGCGCGCGCACGGCGTCGCGCTCGAGATCGGGCTGGGCTATGACTCCGTCCACCTGTGGACCCTGCCGATGTTCCACTGCAACGGGTGGTGTCTCACCTGGGCGGTGACGGCCGCCGGGGGGGTGCACGTCTGCCTGCCCCGCGTCGAGCCCGACCGGGTCTGGGAGCTGTTCGAGTCCGAGGGTGTCACTCACTACAGCGCCGCGCCGACGGTGCACATCTCGATCGTGAATCATCCCAGCGCCCACCAGCTCGAGCACCCCGTCACCGTCCCGACGGGCGGCTCGCCACCCTCGCCGGCACTGCTGAAGCGTATGGCGGAGCTCAACCTCCATCCCCGTCACCTCTACGGGCTCACGGAGGTCTACGGACCCGCGATGGGATGCAGCTGGCAGCCGCAGTGGGAGACGCTGGAGCCCGAGGGGAAGGCGCGGATCCTCGCCCGACAGGGATACACCTACAACGGGGCGGACCTCGTCCGCGTCGTCGACGCGGAGATGGGCGACGTTCCTCGCGACGGCGAGACCCTCGGCGAGGTGGTGATGCGCGGCAACAGCGTGATGATCGGCTACCACGGACAGGACGCCCAAACCGAGGAGGCGTTCCGGGGCGGCTGGTTTCACTCCGGCGACGTCGCGGTCTGGCATCCCGACGGATACGTCGAGCTGCGCGACCGCTCCAAGGACATCATCATCTCCGGAGGGGAGAACATCTCGAGCATCGAGGTCGAGCAGGTTCTCTCCGAGCACCCGTCCGTACTCGAAGCCGCCGTCGTGGCGATGCCTGACGAGACGTGGGGCGAGCGTCCCAAGGCGTTCGTCGAGCTGCGAGACCGCGAGGATGCCGACGAGGCACAGCTCATCTCGTTCTGCCGCGACCGGCTCGCCGGCTTCAAATGCCCGGCCGCGATCGAGTTCGGCGAGCTGCCACGGACCTCAACCGGAAAGATCCAGAAGTTCAAACTGCGCGAGCGGGAGTGGCAGAGGCACGGAGGTGCGATCGGTTGACTGCTCTACCGCCGAGCGGGTCTGATCGCGGGCGGCGGCAGCTGGCGCCGCCGGGAGAGGCGGCGTGCATGGCTCGGCGCTGGGTCTTCACGGGAGGGGGAGCTCAGCCGCCGCGTCTGCGGTGACCCCTGCTCAGACGCTGCGGGACCGCCGTGGGCGATGTCTCCCTGCGAAGGCCGATCAGGGACGCCGCACGAACCCCGTGAACATGGGGGTTTCTGAGTACCGCTACCGGGATTCGAACCCGGGTTTCCGCCGTGAGAGGGCGGCGTCCTAGTCCCCTGGACGATAGCGGCGAGGATGCTGTCGGCAGGGACCGGGGGGACCCTGCACGGGCCCTCAGCCTAGCGCGCTCACTCCGGGGGCAGCGACTCCTCGTGGGGGTCGTATCCGGTCGGGTCGTAGGGCAGCTCGGGATGCTCCCCGGGCGTCGCGAGGTCATAGGAGCGCATCTCCCCTCGCTCCTGATCGAAGGCGACCGCGTGGGTGAGCGTATAGGGCCGGGTCGGCGGCGCCCCGTTGAGCAGCGAGGTGAGGCGCTTGGCGATGTAGCCCATCGCGCTCATCGCCCGCATCCGGCTGGTGAACAGCTCCTGGCCGACGAGCAGCGAGTTGTCCCGCAGCGCCTCGGTGAGCGATGCCGGAACGTCACCGATCGCGGGGACCTCGAGCCGCGCCCATCGCGCGAGCTCGTAGGTGGTGCGATCGATCACCGCAACGCGGGTGTAGAAGCCGTAGAACACCTGATGCAGCGCGTCGGGGCGCTCGGCGCGGGGGATGGCGACGAGGTACTCCTCGAGGCTGTCGACGAGGCTCGGGGCTCCCGTCTCTTGGGTCTGCGTCTCTGCGGTCATCCGCTGACCGTCTCCGATCCGCAGCCCGACTGTCAAGAATCGGCGGCGATTTCCAGCCGCCCGGAGAGCGTGGCCCGACGGCTTTGCTACGTTCTCAGACCCACCTCGCGGCTGTGGTGAAACTGGTATACACGCGGCGTTCAGGTCGCCGTGCCCTCACGGGCGTGGAGGTTCGACTCCTCTCAGCCGCACTCTGTCGCACGGATGCGACGAACCTCAGACCGACCAGCGGGAGATGACCGGAGTCGCGTGCTCATGACCGAGCACCCCGATCCCGGCGGTGACGAGCATGAAGCGCGCGCCGGCGCTGACGTCCATGCCACACCAGCGGGCGGCGAGCACGCGCAGGATGTGGCCATGGGCGAAGCAGGCGACGTCGCCGTCGACACCGGCGACCCGCTCGAGCAGCCGGTCGATGCGGGTGCCGACCTGGGCCGGGGACTCACCGCCCGGACAGCCGTCGGCCCACAGGCTCCACTGCGGCTCGCGCTCGTGGATCTCGGGTGAGGTGAGACCCTCGTAGTCGCCGTAGTTCCATTCCCGCAGCTCCTCACACAGCTGCGCCGCCTGCGCAAAGCCGCAGAGCCGGCACGTCTCCCGGGCCCGGCGCAGCGGACTGCACAGCACGGTGGCGAAGCCGATTCCGGCGAGCTTGTCGGCGGCGGCGCTCGCCTGGGCCTGACCGGACTCGGTGAGCGGCAGATCGGTGACGCTCGTGTGGCGTCCGGACGCCGACCACTCGGTCTCACCGTGACGGATGACGTAGAGGTTGTCGGCCATGGCCTAGAGCTCGTCGACCGCGCCCTGGGTGCGCTCGATCTCATCCACCTTGGCCCGCCGGCGGACATGGCGCTCCTCGTCGGAGACGACGGCGCCCAGGAACGCGGCGAGGACCTCGGCCGCCACCTCGACGCCGATCACCCGGCCGCCCATGCACAGCACGTTGACCGCGTCGTGTTCGACGCCCTGATGGGCGGTGTAGGTGTCGTGGATCGTCGCCGCGCGGACGCCGCGGATCTTGCACGCGGCGACCGACACCCCGGCGCCTGAGCCGCAGATGATGATCCCCCGCTCCGCCTCACCGGAGGCGACCGCCCGACCGACCTCCAGCGCCTTGTCGGGATAGTCGATCGGTTCCGGCCGGTCGGTGCCGAAGTCCAGGACCTCGTGGCCGGCATCACGGACGACTCCCAGCAACCGGTCGCGCAGCACGTAGCCGGCGTGGTCAAATCCACACGCGACGATCATCATGACCTCCCTGAGGATGAGTGGACAGGCCCGGCGGGCTCGGTCGGTGAAGGCGGCACGGCATCCGCGAGCTCGTGGACGGCGAGCAGCGCCGCCCCCAGCACCCCGGCGCGGACCCCGTGGCGGGCGAGGCGGATCGTCGTCGCCCGGCCGAGGCCGGGGAGCACGTAGGCGGCCGCGATCCGCCGAGCCGGCTCCAGCAGCCGCTCGCCGGTGCGCGCGGCACCGCCGCCGATGACGACCTCCTCGGGGTCGAAGGTGTTGATCGCGTTGGCGATGCCGATCCCGACCCGCTCGGCCCAGAGCTCGACGACCCGCCCCGCGTCCGTCTCCCCCGCCTCGGCGCTGCGCACCAGCTCGGGTCCGGAAGCCGGCTCGCCGCCGGCGGCCCGTCGCCCGAGCGCTGAGGCGGGATGCTCGGCGGCGAAGGCCGCCGCGAGGCCGTCGAGGGCGTGACCGGCCGCGACGCCCTCCAGCGAGCCGGGCTGGGGAAAGTGGCCGGCCGTGGCCACCGCAGCCCCGGGATCGCCGCCGGGATCCATGGCCACGATCGTGTGGCCGAGCTCGCCGGCGCCGCCGGTCGCCCCCCGGTAGATCCGCCCGCCGAGCACCAGCCCGCCGCCGATCCCCGTCCCGATGGTGATCATCACGAGATCCCGTGCGACCATCGTCATCGTCTCGTCGTGAGCCTCCGCGAGCGCCGCCACCGTCGCGTCGTTGTCGACGAACACCGGCACTCCGAGCCGATCGCTCAGAACCTCCCGCAGCGGCACGTCGGCGAGCGGGATGTTCGCCGAGCTCACGATGCGGCCGGTGGCGAAGTCGACGACCGACGGCAGTCCGAGACCGACGCCCTCAAGGCCATCGGGGCGGCAATGCGCCACCACCGAGACGATCTGCTCGATGATCTGATCGGCTCCGGAGACGTCCGTGGAGACCATCACCGAGTCGCCGAGCGCGCGGTCGCGCAGGCAGGCGGCGGCGATCTTGGTGCCGCCGACGTCGACTCCGACGACCGCGCTCACGTCGCGCTGACTCCATCGGGGAGCTTGGATGCGGCCGTCGGATCGATGAGCACGATGAGCTCGGCGCAGTGGTCGGCGAGCATCGAGGAGGGGATCGCGGGGTCGGCCGGGGCGTTGGGGCCGAACGCCTTGGAGATCGCGTCCGCCTTGGACTCACCGTCGGCGAGCAGCACCACGCGCTGGGCGAGGCCGACCGCCGGCAGGGTCATCGACACGCGCGCCACGAGCGGCTCGTGGCCCGCGGTCGGCACGCCGACGACGAGCCGCGAATCCTCCTCGAGCGTCGACTGGCCGGGGAACAGCGACAGCGTGTGGCCGTCGGGGCCGATCCCCAGGAGCATCAGATCAAAGCGCGGGTGGCGGGCCTCGCTGAGGCTCCGCTCGTACGCCTCGGCACCCGCCTCGGGGCCGAGCTCGCCTTGGATGCGGTGGATCGCCGGCGCCGGGGCGGGCAGCGCATCGAGCAGCGTCTCCTTCACCATCTTGAAGTTGCTGCGCTCGTCGTCGGGATCCACGCAGCGCTCGTCGCCGAGCCACAGGGTCGTCGCCGACAGGTCGAGGCCGACGGCGGTCACCGCAGCCACGAAGTGCTCGTAGGCCGCCTTGGGCGTCGACCCCCCGGCGAGCACGATGTGCCCTCCGGCCGCAGCCGCCCCGACCATCATCGCCGCGCACGACCGTGCCGGATCCTCCACGATCTCGATCGTCACGCTCACAACGTTCTCCTCACGCTCATGTCAAAGGGGGTATCGGGGGAGTTCGCACCGACTGAGGGCAGAGTTCACGGCCGGCGCCGAGCGCCGGTCCGTAGATCGGGTCGCGCAACAGCGCCTGGCGGATCCCCTCCCCCAGGATCCCGCCCTCGCCGCGCGAGGCACCGAGGATCTTCCAGTCCTGGCGGCGGCCGTCGGCGAGGTGCTCGGTCGCGTCCAGGCCGCCGACCCCGCGCTGCAGCGACAGCGAGACGCCGTGCTCGGCCGAGACGGTGACCCCGGCCAGGCCGGGTGACTCCTGGTCGGAGCGCCGCAGCGTCACCGCCGTCTGGCCCTTGCCGTTGCGCACGGCGCCGTGCAGGCCGATCTCGGTGTGACCGCGCGTGAGTGGCCCGCGATCCCAGCCCAGGCGCGACGCCAGCCAGCCGGCGAGCAGCAGCGCGCTCGCCGTCGAGCCGTCTCGGTAGCGGATCTCGATCGACAGCAGCGACTCGAGCATCCGCGGACGCTGGCCGAGCGATGCCGCCAGGCGCTCGCGCCACGGGGTCGTGCGCAGCCACGCGAGGTCGACCACGTAGACCCGTTCTCGGATCAGCTCCGCCCGCGCGAACGCCTCGCGCGGCTCATCGGCGTCGTCGGAGTCGACCAGGATGACGTCGATCACCCCGAGCAGCTCGCTCACCGTCTCCGCGTGGCCACCCGGCGACCAGCAGACCGTGGGGATCTCGGAGATGAGCACCGGGTCGACGATCGTGCGCAACGCGAGCAGATGCTCGGGTCCGATGTCGATCTCGATCGTCTCGCGCACGACCGAGAGTCCATCGTGGGGATCCTCGTAGCTGATCGTGGCCACCGCGTCCATCTCGGTGCGCTCGGGCGCGACCGCGCACAGCACCGTGCGCGACGCGTGGTACTGACCGGCCCGTTCCAGACGCTCCTTGACCTCCGCCTTGAACTCCCGGTCGATGATCACGATCAGGTTGAGGACGCGGGCGGGCGCCAGCGAGGTGTCGTTTGCATGCCGCTCCCGGAGGAGCTCGCGCAGGGCGGCTTCGATCGCGTCGGGCGTCGTGTCCTGGGCCGACCAGACGTCCTCGCTCACAGCCGCCGCCACCTCGCACCGCCACTGAGCAGCGCGTCCGCCGACTGCGGGCCCATCGAGCCGGCTTCGTACTCGGCCAGCGGGGTCTTGGTATCCGCCGACCAGCCCTCGAGGATCGGGTCGATGATGCCCCACAGCGCCTCGATCTCGTCATTGCGGGTGAACAGCAGCGGGTCCCCGCGCATCGCGTCGAGGATGAGTCGTTCGTAGGCCTCCGGCGACTGGGACAGGAACGAGGTCCCGTAGCGGAACTCCATGTTCACCGGGCGGATCCGCATCCGCGTGCCGGGGATCTTGGCTCCGATCGAGACCGACACGCCCTCGTCGGGCTGCAGCGTGAAGATGATCTGGTTGGCCTGGATGCCGACCGAGCCCGAGCTCTGAAACGCGACGTGCGGCACCGGCTTGAGGGTGACCACGATCTCGGTGATCTTGCGGGCCAGGCGCTTGCCGGTCCGCAGGTAGAACGGGACGCCCGCCCAGCGCCAGTTGGACACCTGCAGTCGCAGCGCGACGTAGGTCGGGGTGCGCGACTGCGCCGCCACCCCGTCCTCCTGCTTGTAGCCGGGGACCCTGACCCCGCCAACGACCCCCGCGGTGTACTGGGCGCGGACGGTCATGTCGGGGACGACATCGACCGACGGCGGCACGATCGCCTCCAGCACCTTGAGCTTCTCGTCGCGAACGCGGTCGGCGGTGAACGCCGTCGGCG